>JAKONR010000550.1 GCA_022701825.1 Hymenobacteraceae bacterium
CCCTCGCCGCCGAGGTGGCCGCCGCCGACGTGAGCAGCGCCGCCGCCCTCGACCAGTTTCGCCTTCTCTACCTGGGCCGCAAAGGCCGCCTGGCCGACCTCTTCGACCAGCTCAAAACCGTGCCCAATGAGCAGAAGCGCGCCGTGGGCCAGCAGCTCAACGGCCTCAAGCAGCAGGCGCAGGCCCGCTTCGACGAGGCCCAGGCCGCGTTAGAAGAAGCCACCGCCAACCAGCCCGCCGACGCCGGCTTCGACTACACCCTCCCGGTAGTGCCCAATGCCCTAGGCACCCGCCACCCGCTGATGTTGGTGCGCGAGCAGATGCTGCGCATCTTCGCCCGCATCGGCTTCGCGGTGGCCGAAGGCCCTGAAATCGAAGACGATTGGCACAATTTTACGGCCCTTAACTTCCCCGAAAACCACCCGGCGCGGGACATGCAGGATACGTTTTTCGTGGAGCCTGCGCCAGGCACCGAGGTGGCCCAGCCCAGCCTGCTGCGCACCCACACCAGCACCGTGCAGGTGCGCGTGATGGAAAACGAGCCGCTGCCCATCCGCCGCGTGATGCCGGGCCGGGTGTACCGCAACGAGGCCATCTCGGCACGGGCGCACATGCTCTTTCATCAGATTGAGGGCCTGTATATCGATGAGAACGTGAGCTTTGCCGACCTCAAGCAGACGATTTACTACTTCGTGCGCGAGATGTTTGGTGAGGACATCAACATCCGGTTCCGCCCCAGCTACTTCCCCTTCACCGAACCCAGCGCCGAAATTGACATTACCTGCCTCATTTGCAAGGGCGCGGGCTGCAACATCTGCAAAGGCAGCGGCTGGGTCGAAATCGGCGGCAGCGGCATGGTCGACCCCAACGTGCTGGAAAACTGCGGCATCGACTCGGAGAAATACACCGGCTACGCCTGGGGCATGGGCATCGAGCGCATCACGATGCTCAAGTACCAGATTAAGGATTTGCGCCTGTTTACGGAAAACGACGTGCGCTTTCTGCGCCAGTTTGAGGCCCTCTAGGGCACCTAGGCGGCCACAATTACTTTCTAAGAGCCTCGAACTAACTACCTAGCGTGGTTGGTTCGAGGCTTTAACTGTTTGGGAGTCGTAAATTTGCAGGCTCTTTTCGCTAGTTATTTCCATGTTGCCCGCGCTAAGCTGGGCAGCCCACCTGGGCGGACCCCCGTGCTTTATGAAAGTAAGAACCCTTAAACAAAACAAAGTCAACGTTATAACGCTGGGCTGTTCCAAAAACCTTGTCGATAGCGAGGTGCTCATGGGCCAGCTCAAGGCCAACGACTTCCAGGTAACGCACGAAGCCAAGAAGTCGGACGCTAATATTGTCATTATCAATACCTGTGGATTTATCGACAACGCCAAACAGGAAAGCATCGACACCATCCTGCGCTACGCCGACGAGAAGGAAGCCGGTAAGCTCGAAAAGCTCTACGTAACGGGCTGCCTCTCGCAGCGCTACAAAGACGAGCTGGAGGTTGAGATTCCGCAGGTCGATGCCTATTTCGGCACCCTAGAGCTGCCCCAGATGCTGAAAGTGCTGGAGGCCGACTACAAAAAGGAGCTGGTGGGCGAGCGCCTGCTCACCACGCCCAAGCACTACGCCTACTTCAAAATCGCGGAGGGCTGCAACCGCCCGTGCTCGTTTTGCGCCATCCCGCTGATGCGCGGCAAGCACATAGACCGGCCCATGGACGACCTCGTGACCGAGGCCAAGCGCCTCGTGGGCATGGGCACCAAAGAGCTGATTCTCATTGCCCAGGACCTGACCTACTACGGCCTGCAAGCCTACGGTGAGCGCAAGCTGCCCGAGCTGCTGGAGCGCCTGAGCGACGTGGCTGGCGTGGAGTGGCTGCGCCTGCAATACGCCTACCCCTCACAGTTTCCGCTGGCGGCGCTGGACGTGATGCGCGAGCGCGACAACATCTGCCGCTACCTCGACATGCCGTTGCAGCATATTTCGGATAACATGCTGAAAACTATGCGCCGGGGCATCACCGGGCGGCGCACCAAGGAACTGGTACGCGAAATTCGCGACCGGGTGCCGGGCATCGCGCTGCGCACCACGCTCATTGCGGGCCACCCCGGCGAAACAGAGCAGGATTTCGAGGAGCTGTGCGAGTTTGTGCAGGAGTCGAAGTTCGAGCGCCTGGGCATCTTCACCTACTCGCACGAGGAAAACACGCACTCGCACACGCTCGTGGACGACGTGCCCGCCGAAGTAAAGCAGGAGCGCGCCGACCGCATCATGGAAATCCAGCAGCAGATTTCGCTGGATTACAACGAGTCGCGCGTGGGGCAGACCTACAAAGTGCTCTTCGACCGGCTCGAAGGCGGCTACTACGTGGGCCGCACCGAATTCGACTCGCCCGAAGTTGATAACGAAGTACTGGTGCTGGCTACCAACGACCTGCACATTCCGCAGGGCAGCTTCGCCAACGTGCACATCACCGGCGCGTCGGACTTTGATTTGTACGGCGAGGTTGTGCGGTAATCGTCCACAACGTTCGTCATGCTGAGCGGAGCGCAGCCGAAGCATCTTTACCGCTTCGTTGCTAGCGTTAGAAGTTAGTACTAAGGTAGAGATGCTTCGACTGCGCTGCGCTCAGCATGACTATTTTTACCTAGGCGCTCATTATGCAGGTAAATATCAATCAACAGCCGTTTACCTACGACGTGCAGGGTGAAGCCGGCCGCCCCGACGGCCGCGTGCTGCTGGCCACCGATGACGACCTGACGGTCGCCACCACCTGGGCGGCGCAAGGCTATACCGTAGCCGAGTTTCTGCCCGCTGCCGAGCAAGCCGCCCTGCGCGAGGGCCTCGCCCGGCTGGTGCGCCGTGCCCTCGTCGACGTGGGCTGCCCCGTACCCGCTGGCTTCGACGTAGCGCACTACCACCAAGTGGTGGGCGACGACCGCGACCTGCACCTGGCCGTGGTAAACCGCACCAAGGAGTACCAGCAGGCCGGTTTTTTGCCCTTGCCCGTGGCGCTACTTGAGCAGCGCGTGGGCGAGCTGTGCGGCCGGCCCGTGCAAGCGCTGAACCCGTGGGATGGCGAGCGGTTTTTTCACCTGCGCATTATTCGGCCGGGCCGGGCCGACAACAACCCGCTGCACCGCGACGTGTGGCTGCCCGACTACCACAACTGCTTAAACATCTACGTGCCAGTGGCCGGCAGCACGGCGCAATCGTCGCTGACGCTGGTGCCCGGCTCGCACCACTGGCCCGAAAACCGCACGCTGCGCACGGCCGGCGGCGCCGTGAGCAACGGCGTGCGCTTTACGGTGCCGGGCGTGCTGGGCAGCGCCGAGCCGCTGGACATCATTCGGCCTAACCCCAAGCCGGGCGAGGTACTGCTGTTCTCGCCCTATTTGCTGCACGGTGGGGCCGTGAATCTGAATGAGGACGAAACCCGCATCTCGCTCGAAATGCGGTTCTGGGCGGCCTGAGTTGCGCGGACTTTGTAGTCCGCGAGCGAGCGGAGCGAGCAGCTACGTTTGGGTACGTCGAGCGGGCGTTGCTCGCTACGCTCGCTCGCGGACTACAAAGTCCGCGCAACTAACATTTCGGGCCGTGCGGGGTTCTTGGCTGAATTTCGCGCCCTCTTTTCCCCCGCGCTCATGGCTGCCGCCGACTGTATTACCCTGCCCTACGCCGCTACCGGCGCGTTTTCGGGCCTCCTGACTGACTACATCGCCGCTTCGCCGGCCCTGGCTCCCTTCTATAATCGCCGGCCCGAAATAGCCGCTTTTCAGGCTCAAATCGAGGAGAAGCAAGCCGCTTACTCGCCCGAAGCCCGGCAGCGCCTGGTGGCCGACCTGGGCGCGCAGTACGCTGAATTGGGCGGCGAAGTGCCCCCCGCCGTGGCCGCCAACCTGGCGCTGCTGGCCAAGGACACCACGTTTACCATTACCACCGGGCACCAGCTCAACTTGTTTACGGGGCCGCTGTACTTTGTCTATAAAATAATTACGGCCCTCAAGCTCAGCCAGCAGCTCAAGGCCGAGTACCCGCACTACGACTTCGTGCCGGTGTACTGGCTGGCTACGGAGGACCACGATTTTGCCGAAATCAACCACTTTCAGCTTTTTGGCAAAACGCTGAGTTGGGACGGGCCGGGCGAAGGCCGCCTGGGCGGCCCGGTGGGCCGCCTGCCGCTCGACGGCCTGGCCGAAGAAATACTCAACCAACTGCCGCCCGAGGTGCCGGCTGCGTTTAAAGACGCTTACGCCAGCAGCACTACGCTTAGCGAAGCCACGCGCAAGCTGGCTACCAGCCTCTTCGGTAGCTACGGCCTCGTGTGCCTCGATGCCGACCGCCCGGCCCTCAAGCAGGCGCTGAAGCCGCTACTGAAGCAGGAAATACAAGGGCAGCTGTCCAACCAGGCCGTGCAGGCGACTAATTCCCACCTCACGGCCGCCGGCTACAAGCCGCAGGTGTATTCGCGCCCGCTCAACCTGTTTTTCCTCACCGACGACGGCAAGCGCGAGCGCCTGGAACCCGATGCCACTGGCGCCGACTGCACCCAGGTCACGGTGCGCGGCACCAGCCGCTGCCACTCGCAGGCCGAGCTGCTGGCTTTGGCTGAGACTGAGCCCGAGCGCTTTAGCCCCAACGTGGTGCTGCGCCCGGTGTACCAGGAAATCCTGCTGCCCAACCTCGCCTACATCGGCGGCGGGGCCGAGGTAGCGTACTGGTTTCAGCTGAAAGGCGTGTTTGAGCAGCTGGGCGTGCCGTACCCCATCGTGCTGCCCCGCAACTCGGCCCTGTACCTGAGCCGCGCCAACGCCGCCAAGCTGCGCAAGCTGGGCCTGGGCACGCTCGATATTTTCAAGCCCTTGGGCGAACTAAAAAAGCAGGTTGGCGCGCAGCTGGGCCAGGAGGAAGTGAGCCTCGCCGGCCAGCAAGCCGCCCTCGCCGCCGCCTACCAGCAGGTGCAGGACCTGGCCCAGCGCCTCGACCCCACGCTGGTGAAAGCCGTGGCCGCCGAAGCTCAAAAAGCCGCCGGCGCGCTGGCCGGCCTCGAAAAGCGACTCGCCAAAGCCTCCGAAGCCAAGCACGAAACCGCCTACTCGCAACTTACTGCGCTCAAGGACAAGCTCTTCCCCGAAGGCGGCTTGCAGGAGCGCACCGACAACGTGCTGAGCGTGCTGCTCAATAACCCCGGTTTTATCGACCAGCTTCTGCGGTGCTTCGCGCCGCTGGCGCTGGTGTTCGCGGTGGTAGAGGAAGAATAGCCTAGTTTTGAGGCCTGAGTTACGTGGTTTTCTCCTCAAACCTGACTAGGTCTTGGCTTTCCTGCAATCTCTTCGTTCGCTTTTTAAAGGTGCCGGCCCCGCCGCTCTGCCAGCTGACTTATCATTTGGGCTCATCGATAAGCTTGGCATCAAGCCCCTGCTGGAGCAGAAGCAGTGGCTGGCCTTTGAGAAAACGGCCGCCGAGCTGCCCCCGGATGAACTGACGCGCTTGCTGGATGGCCTGTGCCTGAGCGAGCACTATGCGCCGCTGCTAACGCAGTACCAGCAGAGTGGCGACTCGGAGATGCGCCGGCTGGTGGCGGCGGTCTACGCCACGTTTCGGGCCTGGGAGGCCCGGAGCGGAGCCTACGCCCGCGAGCTGTCGCAGCAGCAGGTAGATGGGTTTACGCACTACCTTACCCAGGCGCACGCGCACTTGGCGCACCCGTTTGCCGAGCCGGCGTTGCAAGCCCAGGCCTCGGCCCGCTTGGTGCGGGTAGCGATGGGCTTGAGCGAGCCCGAGCTGGCGCAGGCCGCCTACGAGCAGTGCATAGCCTTGCAGCCCCGCCACTTGCTAGCACACTTATTCTACTTTAATGTGCTCACCCCGAAATGGTTTGGGGATGAGGAAGTGCTGGAAGACTTTGTAACTACGGCTACTCCCGCGCTGCGCGATTTGCTGCAAGCCATGTACTTGGTCGAGTTGCAATCCATCGTGGATGATAGCACGGCCGTAGCTAAAGCCGATTTTAAGCGGGCAAACCAGCGCCGCATCATGGAGCTGCTGGCCCAGGAGCCGCGAACGGAGGATGCGCTCGCCGCTATTTATTTCAATAATTACCTGGCTTGCCTTAGCCACAACCTCGGCGAACTGGCGCGCCGCGACCAATTTCTGCGGGTGATGGATGGGCGGATTACGGTCAATCCCTGGCCCCTTTTTGGGCTCTCGCCGCAGGCAGTTCGCAAGCTAAGCCCACCCGCAAACTAAACGCCGCTCACTTACCTATCCACCTATGTTCGACTTCACGGAGCAACCCCACCGCCGCTTTAACCCCCTGCTCGACGAGTGGGTCCTCGTTTCGCCGCACCGCGCCAAGCGCCCCTGGCAGGGCCAGCAGGAAGAAAACCAGGCCGACAACCGCCCCGAATATGACCCCACCTGCTACCTCTGCCCCGGCAACAAGCGCACCAGTGGCGACGTGAACCCGCAGTACCCGCACCAGTTCGTGTTCGACAACGACTTTGCGGCCCTGCTGCCCGAGGGCGAAACCGGCACCTACGAGGAAGGCGGCCTGCTGCGCGCCGAAGCCGAAACCGGCCACTGCCGCGTTATCTGCTTTTCGCCCAAGCACAACCTGACCCTGCCCGAAATGGAGATTTCGGAAATCCGCCGCGTGGTCGATACCTGGACCGACGAGTTTCGCACGCTCGGGGCCGACCCCAACATCAACTACGTGCAGATTTTCGAGAACAAGGGCTTCGTGATGGGTTGCTCGAACCCGCACCCGCACGGCCAAATCTGGAGCGAGCGCACCGTGCCCGACCTGCCCGCCAAGGAGGCCCGCGCCCAAAAAGCTTACTTCGAGCAGCATGGCCGCACCTTGCTCGCCGACTACCTCGCCATCGAGGAGAAAACCAAGACCCGCTTCGTGGTCGAAAACGACACGTGGGTGGTGCTAGTGCCCTTTTGGGCGGTGTGGCCCTTCGAGACGCTGGTGCTGCCGCGCCGCGCCGTGCAAGACCTTACCCAGCTCACCGAAGCCGAGCGCGACGGGCTGGCCGACATCCTGAGCCAGCTCACCATCAAGTACGACAACCTGTTTGAGGTGAGCTTCCCGTACTCGGCGGGCTTTCACCAGCGGCCCACCGATGGCGGCGAGCACCCCGAGTGGCACCTGCACATGCACTTTTTGCCGCCCTTGCTGCGCTCGGCCACGGTCAAGAAATTTATGGTGGGCTACGAGCTGCTGGCCAATGCCCAGCGCGACATCACGCCCGAGCAGGCCGCCGAGCGGCTGCGGGCGCTGCCCGCCGTACACTACAAAGTAGCGGCCCAGCCCGCGTAGCGTGGCGCCCGGCGCGCCCAAAATCTGCCCCGGCAATCTGCCCGGCCGGGGCGGGTTTTTGGGCGTGCGCCGGGCAGGCCGCTAGCTGGCGGCGGCGGCTACCGCCGCCAGCTAGCGGCCGCGGCCGCTGGTAGGCAAAATGACCTTGCCAGTAGAAAAAATGCGGCGACTCGGTGCAGTTGGCCGCATTTTCGCGTTTAAGGCAAATTGGCGGGGCAGTTACTTTTGCCCCCGGCCACTTATTACCTCTTCCTGATGCGTAAGATTCTCTTTGGTTTTCTGCTGTTTCTGGTAGTGCTGGTGGCGGCAGCCGCGCTGGCGCCCTTTCTGTTCAAGGACAAGCTGCGGGCGCTGGCCGACAAGCAAATAGCCCAGCGCGTGCGCGCCAAGGTGCAGTACAACCCCGCCGACATCGATGTGACGCTGCTCAGCACGTTTCCCGACCTGGGGTTGGATGTCAAGAACCTGCGCGTGATTGGTATCGACTCGTTTAGCCGCGACACGCTGGCGTATTTGCCTCGACTGCGCGTCGGGCTCGATTTGATGAGCGTCATCAAAGGCCAGCAGATTGACATTAAGAGTATTGACCTCGACCAGCCCGACATCGCGGTGAAGGTGCTGAAAAGCGGCCGGACCAACTGGGATATTATGATTTCGGACTCGGCCGCCGCGGCCAAAGGCCAGGATACGAGCGCCGTAAACCTGGCCATTCGGGGCTGGGAAATTACGGACGGCCGCCTGCGCTACGACGACCGCAGTATTCCTTTCCGGATGGATGCGCGGGGCATCAGCCACACCGGCAAGGGCGACTTTGCGAAAAACATTTTTGACCTGACCTCGACCACCAAAATTGCCAAGCTCACGGCGAATTACGCCGGCGTAGACTACTTGACTGACAAACAGGTAGACGCCGCTATTGCCATGAACATGGATTTGACCAAGAGCCTCTACACCTTCAAGGAAAACCAAGTGAAGCTGAATGACTTTCCGTTCAGCTTTGCGGGTGCCATCGGGCTGCCCAACGCCACGGATATCACCTACGACATCACGTTTAAGGCGCTGCAAACGGACTTCAAGAACATCCTGAGCCTAGTGCCGGGCGTGTACAACCAGCAGTTTAAGGATGTGCAGGCCGCCGGCCAGGTGGCCTTCACCGGCTACTACAAGGGCGTGCAAAACAAGCTGCGGATGCCCGGCTACGGCGTGAACCTGACCGTGACTAACGCTCGTTTTCACTATCCGCAGCTACCCAGGGAAGCCAAAAACATCAACGTGGCGATGGTGGTGGACAACCCCTCGGGCTTCACCAACAACGTGAAAGTCAACGTGTCGAAGTTTCACCTCGACCTCGGCAACGACCCGGTGGATGGCAGCGTGGCCATCGATGGCCTGGAGCCGATGAAGGTGGACGGCCGCGTGAAAGCCAACGTGAACCTGGCCGAGGCGCTGAAAGTGTACCCCGTGGCTGGCATCAGCATGCGCGGCCAGTTTTTTGTGGATGCCACGGCCAAGGGCACCTACTCGAAAACCCAGATGCCGGTGGTGAACGCCGCCATCAGGATGAGCAATGGCTACGTGAAGTCGAACCAGTTTCCGGCCCCGATTGAGGACATCAACCTGAGCGGCACGGTGGTGAATAAGACGGGCCAAGTGAACGATACTTACGTCAACCTGCCGCAGTTTCACCTGGTGCTGGAGGGCGAGCCGCTCGACGGCCGCCTCACGGCGCACAACATCAACTCGCCCATCTTCGACGCCAACGTGAAAGGCACGGTGGACCTCACGAAGATGACCAAAATCTTCCCGCTCGACGGCATGACCGTGACCGGCCGCGTGAGCGGCGACCTCGCCGCCGCCGGCAACATGGCCGACGTGGAAGCTGGCCGCTACCAAAACGTGAAAGCCAGCGGGGCCGTGAAAGCCAGCAACATCACCTACCGCAGCTAGGACTTGCCGCAGGGCGTTCGACTCAGCAGCGCGGCCGGCACGTTTAATAATAACCAGATTGTTATTCAGAGTCTTAACGGCACGGCCGGCTCGTCCGACTTCGCGGCCAGCGGGGTTATCAGCAATTACCTGGGCTACCTCTTCACGCCCGGCCAGCCACTACGCGGCACCCTGAACGTGACCTCGCACAACTTTAACGTCAACGAATTTATGGTGGACCCGGTGAGCGAGAAACCCACCGCCGGCGCCGTGAAGGCCGCCCCCGCCAAGGCCGATGGCGTGGTGCCGATTCCTAAGTTTTTTGACCTCGTGCTGAACAGCAAGGTCGACAACGTGACCTACGACAACCTGAAGCTGCAAAACGCCAACGGCACCGTGACGGTGAAGAATGAGGTAGCATCGCTGAAAAACCTCACGTTTAACACGCTGGGAGCCACTTTTGGCACCACGGGCAGCTACAACACCCAGGACCTGGCGCATCCCAAGTTTGACCTCGGGCTGAACATTCAGAACCTTGACTTTCAGAAGGCTTTTGGGGCCTTTAATACCGTGAAGGCGCTGGTGCCGCTGGCTTCGGCGGTGCAGGGCGTATTCAATACTAAGTTTTCGGCCAGCGGCGAAATGGGGCAGGACATGCTGCCCAAGCTGAGCAGCCTGAGCGGCAGCGGCTTGTTTGACATCGTAAAAGCGGCCGTGCTGCAGTCACCCACGCTCACCCAGATTGCCAGCCTCACGACCCTGCCCGAACTCAAAAACCTGATAGTGCAGAACCGCGAGGTAAAGGCCCAAATCGTGAATGGCAACCTCGTAGTGCAGCCCTTCGACCTGACGGTGGGCGACATCAAAATGACGCTCGGCGGCTCGAACAGCTTGCAGGGTCTCCTATCCTACGTAGCGGCTATCAACGCGCCCACCGGAAAGCTCGGCAGCGCCGTGAGCAACAAGCTTACGCAGCTGACCGGCGTGCAGAACATTCAGGGAACCGACCGTGTGACGCTGGGCCTCAACATCGGCGGCAACATGACTAGCCCAACCGTGAAGCTGACCAGCGGCAGCCTCAAGGACCAGGGTAAAACTATTGTGACCAACGTGGTGAAAACCAAGCTCACCAGCGCCTTGCTCGACCTCGCCAACAAGAACCGCGCGAAAACGGACAGCACGCAGAAAGCCACCGCCATTACGCAGCAAAACGCCCAGGAGCAGCTGAACCTCGAAATGCAGAAGCGCAAGATGGAGGCGCAGGAAAAAGCCAAGCAAGCCATTGGCAAGGGCCTGAATAGCCTGTTTGGGGGCGTGCGCAAACCGGCCACACCAGCCACCCCGGCCGCCACCCCGGCTCCGGCCGACACTACGAAGAAGCCGTAAGCGCGGCTACGTACTCAGTAGCAGCCAGTGACCAAGCGCTTAGTGCCGCGCTTAGTTGGTCATATTTTTGCATGCAACGGCCCGGCCGCCTACTGGTTGGTCGGGCCGTTCTGATTTAATTTAAGCTCTGCTATTCTGGTACGTATGAAAAATTATTGCTTCCTCAGCCTCGCTGCCGCCGTCATTGGCTTGGGCAGCTGCTCCAAAAAGACCGGCGATGTAGGCGCCACCAAGCTTGAAGTGCGCCTGACCGACGCGCCCGGCAACTACCAGGCGGTAGTGCTTGATGTGCAGCAGCTTGAAGTGCACCTCAACGACCCCAACAACCCCGCTGGCTGGCAGCAACTGGCTATCTCGCCGCAGACCGTAAACGTGCTCGACTACGTGAATGGCAAGTCTGCCCTGCTGGTGAGCACCGACTTCGCACCCGGCGACATTCAGGAAATTCGCTTGGTATTGGGGCCCAACAGCTACGTGGTAGGCACCGATAACCAGCAGTATGCCCTTAAAACGCCCAGCGGCCAAACCTCGGGCGTGAAGCTGAAGCTACAAAACGTGACCGTACCAGCGGGCACGACTTATCAGTTGCTGCTCGATTTTGATGCGGCCAAGTCGATTGTGGAGCGCGGCAACTGGCAGCCTGGCAAAGACAAAAAGGAGCGTTACTTGCTAAAGCCTGTGGTGCGCGTGGTGGCGCAGGCTACCCTGGCCGGCCTGCGCGGCACCGTGATGCCCGCTGCGGCCCGGCCGCAGGTGCTGGCCATCCGCTCGTCCATCGTAGGTCCCGATACCGTGAGCACGTTTGCCGATGCGTCGGGCGCTTTCCTGCTGAATGGCCTGCCCGCGGGCACTTATCAAGTGCAGTACTTTCCCACTACTACGGCCCCTGCCGGGCAGCCCGCTTATAAAAGCGTGGTACGCACCGGCATTACAATCGCCAACGGCCAAGTGACGGACCTCGGTACTACCCTCCTAAACTGACCGCCTCGCGACGCGCCTTAACTGGCAAAGGGCCGTTTCCTACCAGCGAAACGGCCCTTTTTTGTGGTTGGTAGCCAAGTGGCTAGCCTAGCTCAAGCCCTGCACCAGCGCCAGCAGCTCGCGTTGCGTGGTGCGGGTGGCGTCGTGGTCGTACCAGTTGTTTACTTGGTTTATCACCTCCTTAAAGGGTGTTTCGCGGGCTTTCAAATCCTGGTAAAGCGCCTGAAGCGGCGCGGGGCGCGGCCCCCACACGCCGGCCTCGGCCAGCGTGTCGGCGTGCAGCACCACCACGATGGGAATGGCCCGGCCGCCGTTGGTGAGGTAGCGGTCGATGAAGTCGGGGTGGGTATCGCGCAGGAAATAGCGCGTTTCCAGACGGCCGCCGCTAGCCTGGGCCACGGCCTCGAAGAGGGGCACCGTGTGCGAGGCATCGCCGCACCAGCCTTCGGTGATAATGGCCCAGCTATAGTGCCCACCGAGCTGGCTTAGGGCCGCTTGCAGCGCGGGTAGCAGAACTATGGTCGGTGCCAGCTGGTTTATACGGTCGGCGGCTTGCTGGTAGTAGGGCAGCATTTTGGCCAGGTGCTCATCGGGCTGCGGGGTCGCGAGCACCTCGGCCGTATGCTGGCGGTAAGCCGCGTAGGAAAGGCCAGTGGCAAACTGCCCGGCCGTGAGCACGGGCGCAGAAGAAGTAGGCATACAAGCGAAGTAGTAGGGTAGAAGGCTATACTATTAGCGCGGCCAAAAGTTAGCCCTACCCATTGGCAGGCAAGCTTTTGCCGCGCCGTGCTAGTCGAATGATACTTAATACGCTACGCCGGCCAACGGCTGGCATAGCTGAGCCGTACAACGCCTCAGAAAGGATGAAATAAGCTCGAAAATGCTTGCTATTTAGGTATTCATGATAAATTTGCAATAAAATTCATCATTTGTTCATTTTTGTTTTTGACGTCTACTCGTTCTCTCCTTCTTCTTTTTTCCGCATCAGCTAGCTCGCTGGTTCAGTACCGCTAATTCAGTATATGGCTTCACACGCTACGGCTGGCTTGCCGCCGCCCACTCCCTGGCAACGCCTTACCCGCCTGCTCGATACCGAGCGCCCCACTATTCGCTACATCATTTTCTACGCCGTGCTCACGGGCCTCATCAGCTTGTCGCTGCCGCTGGGCACGCAGGCGGTGTTCAACCTGGTTTCGACGGGCGCCGTATTCAGCTCTACCTACATCCTGGTGGCGGTGGTGGTGGGCGGGGTGCTGCTGGGCGGCATTTTGCTAGTGGGCCAGATTACGCTGGTCGAGGCCATTGAGCAGCGCATTTTTGCTAAGGCCGCCATCGAATACGCCTACCGGCTGCCGCGCATCAAGCCCGAGGCGCTGCACGGCCTGGACCCCAAAGAGCTGGTAAACCGCTTTTTTGACATCCTAACCATCCAGAAAGGCCTCACCAAGCTGCTGGTCGATGTCATGTTCGCGGTGCTCCAGATTTTGATGGGCGTGATTGTGCTGTCCTTTTACCACCCCATTTTTATCGGTTTTGGGCTCTTCACCATTCTGGCCCTGGGCTTGGTGTACATGCTCAACTACCAGCGGGCGCTGCGCACGAGCATCGAAGAATCGGCCTACAAATACGAGCTGGTGGCTTGGCTCGAAGAAGTGGCCGGCCGCCTCGACGAGGTGCGCGGCGACGACAAGGAGGAGCACAAAACCCTGGCCCGCGCCGACGAGCTGACCTCCGAATACCTGCACGCGCGCAACGCGCATTTCCGCGTCCTCAAGTCGTACTACAGCTACGGCATCGCGCTGCGCACCATTCTCACGGCGGGCCTGCTGATAGCGGGCACGCTCTTCGTGGTATCGCGCCAGATGACGCTGGGCCAGTTCGTAGCCGCCGAGGTGCTTATCGTGATGATTAGCGGCTCGATAGAAAAGCTGATGACCAGCATTAACACCATTTTTGACGTGCTGACGGCGGTAGAAAAAGTAGCTGCCGTAACCGACCTGCCCATGGACGAGCACAAGAATTCTATCGCTTTCGAAAATGCTTAATATCTCGAATCAAAGCGTTATAGACGAAGTTTGGGACCACGTGCCCCGGCAGTCGCGCCCCGAGCTGCTGCGCACCTACGCCAGCCGCAAGCTGGGCCGCATCCTGCTGGTTATCGGCCTGGTGTTCCTGGTTATCCTGTTTTTGCCCTGGCGCCAGACCATTGAGGGCTTTGGCTCGCTCACGGCCCTCACACCCGAAGACCGGCCCCAAAACGTGCAAAACCAGATAGCCGGCCGTATCGAGCACTGGAACGTGCGCGAGGGCCAGTTTGTGCGCAAAGGCGACACGCTGCTCATGCTGTCGGAAGTGAAAGACGAGTACTTCGACCCCAACCTGCCCCAGCGCCTGCGCGAGCAGCTGGCCGCCAAGCAAGGCAACGTAGTGGCCTACCAGGCCAAAATCGATGCCACCGACCAGCAGATTGCCGCCCTGCGCGCTACGCTGGAGGTGCAGCTCGAATCGGCGGCCAACAAGGTGGAGCAAGCCCAAAACTACCTCAACAGCGACCGCGCCGACCTGATAGCCATCACCCGGTTCTACGAAACGTCGCGCGCCCGGCTGCTGCGCTACGAAGAAGGGTACAAAAATGGCCTGTTCTCGCTCACCGACATCGAAACGCGCCGCCTGAAGCTGCAAGAAGACTTGGCCAAGGTGACCTCGCAGCGCAACAAGGTGGCCAGCAGCGAGCAGGCCCTGGCCAACGCCCGCATCGAGCTGGCCAACCTGCGCGCCAAGTATGCCCAGGACCTGGCCAAGGCCAATTCGGACCGCAGCACGGCCGTGGCAAGCCGCGAAAGCTACGAGGGCGAAGTAGCCGCCACCCGCAACAAAATCAGCAACGTGGCCGTGCGCCGCGGCCTCTACGTGGTGCGTGCGCCCCAAACGGGCTACATTGTGCGGGCCCTGAAAGCCGGCATTGGCGAGACGATAAAGGAGGGCGAAAGCATTGCGACGCTGCAACCCGAGGCGCCGATGCTGGCGGCCGAGATGTACGTGCGGGCCATGGATGTGCCGCTCATTCAGCGCGGGCGCACGGTGCGCCTGCAGTTTGAGGGCTTCCCGGCCATCCAGTTTTCGGGCTGGCCCTCGGCTGCCGTGGGCACCTTTGGCGGCATGGTAACGGTGATAGACGTGGTGAACAGCCCCGGCGGCAAGTACCGCCTGCTGGTGCGCCCTACCCAGCCCATGGCCGGCGACAAGCCCTGGCCCAAGCAGCTGCGCCTGGGCTCGGGGGTGCAGGGCTGGGTTATTCTCGACTCGGTGCCCGTGTGGTACGAAATCTGGCGGCAGCTCAACGGTTTCCCGCCCACCCTCAGCAAAGAGCCCGACGGTACGCCCATAAAAAGTGAAAAAGAGAAAGCGAAGTAATGATGAACAGGCTTTCTTCCATTTTAACCAAGGCACTGAACTGGCTGCTGCTACTGGGCGGCCTGCTCGGTGCCGCCCGCGCCCAGGCCCAGGACCCTGAGCTGCCGGCGCGTCGCTCGGGCATCGAGCAGGCGCCGCTCCAGACGCTGCAGCTCGATGAGATACGCCCGGCCGACACGGCCAAGGTGTTTTCGCTGCAAGACCTGGCCGACCTGGTGTTTGCCAATCACCCCATCGTGAAGCAGGCCGCACTGCTCAGCGATGAGGCCCGCAGCCAGGTTTTGCAGGCGCGCGGCGGCTTCGACCCCAAGCTGGGGTCCGATTTTCACCGCAAGCAGTTTGGCGGCACCGACTACTATAATAATTGGCACAACGAGCTGAAGGTGCCCATTTGGCCGGGCGGCATCGACCTCAAAGCCACCTACGACCGCTACGCGGGCACCTACGTGAACCCCGAAAACCGCACCCCGCTCGATGGCCTGGCCGGGGTCGGCATTTCGGTGCCCATTGGGGCGGGCCTCTTCATTGATGCGCGGCGCAGCACCCTGCGCCAGGCCCGCGCGCTGCAAGCCGCCGCCGAGGCCGACCGCGTGAAGCAGATAAACGAGGTGTGGCTGCAAGCCGCCAAAGATTACTGGACCTGGTACTACTCCTTCCAGCAAAACCAGCTCATCAGGGAAGGCGTGGCGCTGGCCAACCGGCGCTTTGAGGCCACCGCCCGCCGGGCCCAGATAGGCGACCAGGCCCCGATAGACTCGGTAGAGGCCCAAATAACCGTGCAGGACCGCCAGGTGCAGGGCGAGCAATTGCTGGTAGAGCTTCAAAACGCCCGCCTGATACTTTCCAACCACCTCTGGAACAAGGACGGCCAGCCCGTGGAGCTGCCTACCTACGCCGCGCCCCAGCTTCCGGCCCGCGACACGGTGACCCGCGCCGAGTATGAGCGCCTCGCCGAGCAGGCGGCCAGCAACCACCCCACGCTGCTGAAGCTGAGCGCCAAAAACGTGCAGCTCGGCATCGAGGAGCGCTACCGCCGCGAGATGCTCAAGCCCAAAATCAACGTCAGCGGCACGCTCATCACGCAGGGCAATTTTTACCAGAGCGAGGTGCCCAGCTACTACGGCCTGGGGCTGGACAACCACAAGGTAGCCGTCGATTTTGCCTTCCCGCTTTTCCTGCGCGCCGAGCGCGGCAAGCTCCAGTACGCCCGCATCCAGCTCAAGGAAAACGCCCTGGAGCAGCAGCAAAGCCAGCGTACCATCACCACGCGGGTAAATTCGGTTTATAATACGCTGAAGGCCTACGAGCGCCAGCTCGCGTTGCAGGCCCAAACTATTGTGAACCAGCGCCTCTTGCTGCGCGCCGAATTGGCGAAGTTTGAACTGGGCGAAAGCACCATCTTCCTCATCAACGCCCGCGAAAGCAAGCTCATCGACCTTAGAATCAAGCAGGAAAGCCTGCGCTCGAACTACGAGAAGTCGCGGGCCGAGCTGTATTACTACGCCGGTACCCGGTCGGCAGGGCCACAATAGAAACCCTACGCTAAAAGGCGTCCGTCGAGCTAGCTCGACGGACGCCTTTTAGCGTAATGCAGCCAGCAGCCCAGCTACTACAATTGCGGTTCGACCTGGCCGCTCACCTCGCGGCAGTACGTGATGAAGTCGGAGTTGACCGGCTCCAGGCCCGCTTCACGCATCTTCACGGCTACCTGGCCGCGGTGGTAGCTGGCGTGCACTACGCAGTGGGTCAGAATGTCGCTCACCTGCGAGTCGAAGGCATCGCCCTGCGAGTTGCTGTATTGGATGTGGCGCTCTAGCTCGGCATCGTCGGCATTGGCGCACAGCTCGGCAAAGCGTTGCGACGTTTGCGCGTGCCAGTGGTGCAGGCCGGCCAGGTCGTGCTCCTGCCACACTTTCAGCGGGCTCTGGGTGCCCGTGAGGCGCGCAATCCAGATGGCCTGGGCATTGATAACGTGGCTGAAAATACGGAGCGCGGGCTGCGGCGCTTCCTTGCCGGCGGCCACCGACGAGTCGAGGCGGCGCAGCAGCGTTTCATTAGCCCACACGTTGAAAATACCGAGCTTGGCAATCGTGTTAATCATGGGAGAGTTTTGAGTTAGGAGTCTTGGGTTTTGAGTTGGCAAAGCTGGCTCATCTGCCAAAGCTACGGCCAGCCCATAGGCCAGGGCCGTATTAAAACTCAAAACCCAAAATGCCTAACTCAAAACTCCTTGTCAGCGTGGGTCTTGCCACACGAGCATCTCGTTGGTTTTGCGCTTGTCGAAGTTGGCGCATTGGCCATCGCCCTTGCCCGTGATGCCGCCCTCGGGGTGGCACAGCACGTCGCCCTTGGTGTTGTACACCGTCGACTGCTGGTCGCAGCACGGGGCCGACTCGTAGTACACGGTTTCGCCGCCGTACTGGTAGCGCACGATGCGAATGACGGGGTTGCGCTTGCGCGTGGCCAAAATGCCCTGAATGCGCTGCCGCAGCCACAGCGGGCGGGCCGTGCTGTCGAGGCGCATGTCGCGCACGGGCAGGGCGTCCACCGTGTTGGCGCTGGTGGGGGCGGGGGTTTCCGCGCTGCGCACAAAGCCCTCGGAAGGCGGCGTGGTCGGCGTGTTCACCACTACATCTTGCTGGCAGCCAGCTAGTAGCAGCGCCAAAGCAGTGGCAATAAAAGGAGTAGCGAAGCGATGCATAGGAAAAATGCTGCCAGGCAGCACCAGTAAGTACGTGCCTGGCCTTACGCCAACCGGCCCTGAATAGTTGAAACGTGCGGTAAGCTTTAGCTTGCCGGTACTTGCGTGGCTTGGCCAGTAGGAAGTCGGCGGCATAGTGCCAACAAGCCTGCACCGCCTGCGACCGGCAAGCTAAAGCTTACCCTACAAGCCCAGCAGCGCCCATACCTTGGGCCCAAAAACCAGCCCACCCACCACCAGCGCGCCCAGGGCGGCCAGCAGCACGGCCCCGGCGGCCACGTCTTTGGCGCGGCCCGCCAGCGGGTGGTAGCCCGGCGACACGAGGTTGGTGAGCGTTTCGATGGCGGTGTTGAAGAGCTCGGCGGCCCACACGCTGGCTACGGCCAGCGCCACCAGCGCCCATTCCAGCCCGCTCAGGCCAAAATAGGCACCCAGCCCGCCCACCACCACCGTGGCCACCGCGTGCAGCTGCAAGTGCACCTCGGAGCGCAATGCCGCGCTCACGCCCCGCAGAGCGTGCCCAAAGCTGGCAGCGCGCCGCCGCAGCAAGCCCGGCCGGGCGGCGGATGGCACGGGGGTAGGGGCGCGTTTCGGGTCAGCCGCGGGCATCGTACTCGGCAAAGGTGGTGCGCCGCAGCTCGTCCCACTCGGGGCGCAGGATGCTGAAAATGACCGTGTCGCGCCGCCGGCCGCCCTGCGTGACGCGGTGGCTGCGCAGCACGCCTTCTTTAGTAGCGCCCATGCGGCGCATAGCCCTCTGCGACTGCTGGTTGCGGCTATCGGTTTCGAGCTCCACGCGCTCGCAGGCCAGCGCCCCAAACGCATGGCACAGCAGCAGGTGCTTGGCGGCCCGGTTGAGGCCCGTGCGCTGAAAATCGGTGCCCAACCAAGTGTAGCCGATGCTCAGGCTCTGGTTGGCTTCGCTCACATTATAGTAGCTGGTGCTGCCCGCCAGCCGCCCCGTTTCGCGGTCGATGATGACGAACGGGTAGCGCCGGCCCGCCGCCCTCTCGTGCAGCGCCGCCGCGAGGTAGGCGGCCAGGCTCACCGCGTCGTCGGCCCGCGTGAGGGTGTACTGCCAGATGTCGGGGCTGAAAGCCACGGCTTTCAGGGCTTCAAAATCGGTAGCCTCCAGCGGGCGCAGGCGCACGCGGCGGTTTTCGAGTACTACGTGCTGGGCAAAATCCATGGCGCAGAGTTGGTAAATGCGGGCCGCAAAGATGCGCCCGAAAGCCGGCCTGCCCCGCCCGAAATTTTGCCTCAAAAGAGAACCCCGCTTGGCGCAGTGGCCGGGCGGGGTTCTTAGCAATTCAAGAGGACTTGGTTAAAACGAGTAGGTGTAGCCGGGAATACTGACGGGTTTTAGTTGAATCAACTCATCCCCGTTCGATAGCACGTGAATTTTTGCGATACGCTCGGGCGTAATAGCCCCGTTGGCCGCCTTGCGAGCTTCACGCACGGCTTGGCGCGGGTCAATTTTTTTAGAATGTTTCGGCGAAAATGTCTTCATAACGCCGGTTGATTGGCCAACTCAGCAGGTACAACAAATAAATATACTACTACTTTCCTCTCTGGTTATAGTTTTATGGCGCAAAGGGTTGATTTTCAGTTCCAGCATCTTGGTATAAAGTCGAAACCGTTTTGTGTTCGCGTCGCTCGTCTCGTTCACCATAGCCGCCGCAATGAAGCCGAAGCACGCCTGCGGGTCTTGCCGCAGCACGTCGGCCAAGATGGCTAGTACCGTGCCGCCGAGCTTGCCGGCCGCCTGCTGGTTGGTGCGCAGGCGGTAGCGGTTTACGTTGTTGACTTTGGCGTAAAAATCGGCGGTGTAGAGGTGGTTTTCATAGGCATGAATCTCGACCAGATACTTGCGGCGCGAGCTGGGCGAGTGCATAAAAAACTTGTAGATATCAACCCACCGCCAGCTTTCGCGCCCGGCCGTGGGGTTGCGGTTGCGCTGCACGCGGCGGAAAGGGAGGATGGTATTGAACATGAGTCAAACATAGGGTAGGGCACTACAACACAAAAGAAGGTCATGCGGAGCTTGCCGAAGTATCTCTGCCGCACCGTTGAAGGAAGCGGCAGAGATGCCTCGGCAAGCTCCGCATGACCTTGCTTTTTAGGTTTAGCTAATCGGCTACTTCACCTCGCCGACCATGTCCTCGGGCTTCAGCCACTGGTCAAACTCCTCGGGCGTGAGGTAGCCGAGCTGCACGGCCGTTTCTTTCAGGGTCGAGCCATTTTTGTGGGCCGTTTGCGCGATTTCGGCGGCCTTGTAGTAGCCGATGTGCGGGTTGAGGGCCGTTACCAGCATCAGGCTGCTGTCGACGTGCTTCTTAATGTTGGGCAGGATGGGCTCGATGCCCACGGCGCACTTGTCGTTGAAGGCCACGCACACGTCGCCGATGAGGCGGGCCGAGTGCAGGAAGTTGTAAATCATGACCGGCTTGA
>JAKONR010000553.1 GCA_022701825.1 Hymenobacteraceae bacterium
TGCTCGGCACGCAGGACCTGGGCCGGGGCCAAGTGGTGTACCTGGGCGACAACCCGCTGTTTCGGGCGTTTTGGCAGAGCGGCAAGCTGCTTTTTGGCAACGCCGTGTTTTTGGTGGGCCAGTGAGGCCGGGCGCTTGGCTGGCTTGCGTTGGGGTTTGGTAACCAGTATTTTGGCTGCTGCCCGACGCAACTGGGCTTTGCGACGCAGGGCCTTCGCTACTACCTTTTCGGCCGCACGCGAGCGTGGCCGACTAGCGAGGCTTGCGCCCGAAATGCGCTGCAACTTTACCCCCGGCTGGTTGAGGCTGATGCGCTCGCGGGGGTGCGCCAGCACGTCGAGGCGGTGGCGGTAGCGCCGGTTCATGGTGTCGTGGATGGTGTACACGCCATCGAGCGCAGGCGAAATGCCCGTGACCCGCACCTTGTCGCCGAAGGCGAACGGCCCGCCCCAGGGCGTCAGCAAGTCGCGCGAGAGTGCTAGCCAGCGCGTGTGACTGCCGTAGTGGCGCGGAATGCGCGAGTTGTCGGCCGTGAGGAAGGGCCGGCTATCGGTCTGGCCCACCACGGCCCCGTAGGCGGTGGCCGTCACGGTGTATACGGCGCTGGTTCGGCTGGCTTTGCGCAGCGCCACGGTGCGGGCCGCCACGGTGCCAAGCAGCAGCACCAGCAGCGCCAGCAAACCAAGCGCCTTAACGGAAAAAGCCCGGCAGTAAAGATTGCCTATAAATCTCTTTATCACCACTAAATAGCCGAGCAGCAAGGTCGAATTAATCAACTATTTCTACTTTATAAACCAAATCCTAAACTACCCAAAAACCAGTCCGCCGCCGGCGGACACCCCTACAAAGCCGATACGCACCCTAATACGTTCAAACCAGTCAGCCCGGCGCAGCCGGGCGTATCTGCGAAATCCGTTTAATCCGTTTGAATCTGCGGTCCGGGTTAAAGGGAGGCCAGCTGAATCTTGGTACCCTTTTGAAACAAGTCGATGTGCTCGCGGGGGTGCACCAGCACGTCGAGGCAGCGGCGGTGGCGGCGCGCCATGGTGTCGTGGATAATATATTCGCCATCGAGGGCCACCGAGATGCCGCGCACGCGCACCGTATCGCCGAAGGCAAAGGGCCCGCCCCAGGGCCGCAGCAAGTCGCGGGAGAGGGCCAGCCAGCGGGTGCGGCTGCTGTATTTTTTAGGAATGCGCGAGTTGTCGGCCGTCACGAAGGGCTCGGCGTCGGTTTGGCCCGCCACGGCCTCGTAGGTGGTGGCCGTCACGGTGTAGATGGGGGCTGCGGGGCGGGGTTTGGGGGGCCGCGCTACGGCCCGGCACACGGCGCGTAGCGGGGCAAAAAAGCGGGTAAACGTGGTCGTTTTCACGGGGGGCTCGGGGGGCGGCAGAGGGGCGGTCCAGCCGGTGAGGGCCAGTAGGCCGCAGCTAAATAATCGAACTTTATCCATCAAATTTTTAGTAATTCGGCCGCCTTTTTCAGCCCGGCGGAATGGGCGCGTTTATGTCAGGTAGTGGCGAGGCCTCAAACCTGGATTTGTATTAACATCGTTCACTTAAAGAATGTTATCATCCCGGATAATGCCGCTCTACGGCCCGTTTAGCAGCTAGTGAGCTGCGGCACGCGGCTTACTAGCTGCTTTTATAATGCCAAAAAAATGAGCTTTTCTTACTCTTTTCTTATCGTTTGCCCTGCCTGAATGACGACCGATAATTCTCTACCCAACCCGTCCGGCGCGCCCGAATTGCTCCGTATCGCGCAGCGGCTGCAAGCCCTGGCGCAAGCCGGCCTTATGTACTCCCAGAGTGTATTTGATACCGAGCGCTACGCCGAAATCCAGGCCCTGAGCCTGGAGGTGATGGCCAGCCTCACGGGCCAGCCGGTGGCGCTGCTGGAATCACTTTTTTCGACCGAAACGGCCTACCCAACGCCCAAAGTTGATGTGCGGGCTGTGCTGTTTCGGGGCGTCGATGAGGTGCTGCTGGTGCAGGAGAAGCTGGACGGTAACCGCTGGTCGCTACCCGGCGGCTGGGCCGAGGTGGGCCTCACGCCCTTTGAGGTAGCCGTGAAAGAGGTGCGCGAAGAAACCGGCCTCGAAACCGAAGCCGTGCGCCTGCTCGCCCTGCTCGATAAAAAGCAACATCCGCACCCGCCGCAGCCGTGGTACATCTACAAAGCCTTCGTGCTGTGCCGCGTGGTGGGCGGCGAATTGCTGGAAAATACCGTCGAAACGGCCGGCGTGCGCTGGGTGCACCGCGATGAGCTGGCGGCGCTGGAGTTGTCGGTGGACCGGGTGACGCTCTCGCAGCTGGAAACGATGCTGGCGTTTGCGCGGCAGCCGGAGCTGCCGACGCTGTGCGATTGACGAGCGGTAGCTTGGACTTTGTAGTCCGAGCGCGAGCGCAGCTCGCATCCACATTCGGTAGTATATGCTAACGTAGATGCGAGCTGCGCGAGCGCTCGGACTACAAAGTCCAAGCTACATCAGGGCGCGAGCAGCGCCGCCAGCTGCCGCAGCGTAATCTCGGCCGACTTGGCGTTGTAGCGGTACGTCACGAGCCGGTAGCCCGCGTCCTCAAAGCTTTGCTGTGCTATTCGCACATCAACCAGTGTGGAGATGCCCGCATCGAGGCGCATCTGAATGAGCTTGAGGAGCTTGCGGGCGGTAGTGTAGTTCTGCTCGGCGGTATCGACCAGGGCCAGGGTTTGCTCGTAGGCCAGCCAGGCTTTGCGGGCGTTTACGAGGTTGTTTTGCTGCACGGCAGTGCGTTGCAGCTCAGCGGTTTTGGTGTTCACGCGGGCCACGTCCACGAGGCGCTTGTTTACGCCGCCGGTGTAGATGGGTAGCGTGAGGCCCAGGCCGCCATAGGGGCCGTAGCTCTGGTTGAAGAGCGTGTTGCCGACCGCGTTTTGGGCGCGGTTGAAGTTGGTGCCTGCGTTCAGGCTGAGGGCGGGGTAGCGGTTGGCCTGGGCCAGGCGGGTCAGCAGCTCGTTCACGCGCACCTGGCGGTCGGCGGCCAGCAGGTCGGGGTTGCGTTGCAAGGCCGTTTCGAGGTCGGCCCAGCGCAGCGAGCGGTCCACCGGAATGGTATCTTCCACGGCCACCGGCGTGGCCAAATCCAGGGTCAGCGCGCGCAAGAGGTCAGCCTTGGCCTGCTGGGCGGCCAGGGCCTGCTGCTGCTGGGTTTGCAGCTGGGCGTTGAGGTCGAGCTGGGCCTGAAAGCGGTCGGCATTGTTGGCCAGCCCCACCGCCTGCCGGGCTTCAATGAGGCGCAGCTTCTGGCGCGACACCTCCACCGAAGCTTCCAGCGTGCGGATGTAGCGCTGCTGCTGCACCACGGCGTAGTATTTGAGGCTAGCGTCGGCCAGGATATTCTGCACCGTCGAGTTGAGCTGAAACTCGCTGAGCTGCTGCAACTCGCCCAGGCGCTTGCGGTTGGCTACCACGTAGCCGCCATTATAAAGCAGGTAATTGCCAGCTAAACCTACCACGTACTGCGTGCTGCGCGCGCCGGTGGCAGTGCGCGGGTCGCCCACGTTGAATTGCTGGTTGGTGTTGTTAATCACCATGTTGTTGCTGGCATTGAGCCCCACCGTGGGCAGCCCGCCCGCAAAGCCCAGCGTATTTTGCAGCCGCTGCACTTCCACCGCATTCTGCCCGATTTGAATATCGAGGCTGTTTTTGAGGGCCGTTTGCAGGACGTCGTGCAGCGTGAGCACGGGCGCGCGGTCGTCGGCCGCCGCGACGGCGGGCGGCGGCACGGCGGGCGTGGGCGTCTGGGCCAGGGCGGGGGAGAGGGTAAGGAGCCCGAGGCTGAGAAACAGGTACTTCATGGAAGTAATTACTACGAAAGCAGCGCGGGGGAACCTCACCCCCGGCCCCTCTCCAAAAAAGAGGGGAGCCGACCGCGAGCGGACGCAAGCAGTCGGCAAAAAGTCGTCAGGCTCCCCTCTTTTTTGGAGAGGGGCCGGGGGTGAGGTTCCCCCGCATGAGTAGGACTACTACGCCGCTATTTCGGCCGGCTCGTGGGCCGGCGCTACCTCCGCGTCCGCATCCGGCTTGCGCTCCTTGCCGATAAATGTGTACACGGCCGGAATTACCAACAGCGTCAAAATCAGCGAGAACAGAATGCCGCCCACAATCACCGTGCCCAGCGGCTTGCGGCTGGTGGAGGCCGCGCCCAGGCTAAGCGCGATGGGTAGCGCGCCCAGCGCGGTGGCCAGCGAGGTCATCAGGATGGGGCGCAGGCGCTGCTGGGCCGCCAGGCGTACGGCCTCGGCCAGCGGCAGGCCGGCATCGCGCTGGTGGTTGGCAAACTCCACAATGAGAATGCCGTTTTTGGTCACCAGGCCGATGAGCATAATCATCCCGATTTGCGAGAAGATGTTGAGCGTCTGGCCCATGAGCCAGAGGCTGAGCAGCGCGCCGGCCAGCGCCAACGGCACCGTGAGCAGGATGGTGAGCGGGTCGCGGAAGCTCTCGAACTGCGCCGCCAGCAGCAAATAAATCAAGACTAGCGCCAGCATGAAGGCGAAGGCCGTGTTGCCCGAGCTCTCGGCAAAGTCGCGCGACGAGCCGGTGAGGGCCGTTTGAAACGCATCGGGGTCGAGCACTTTGTCGGCAATGGCCTGCATGGCGCGCACGCCGTCGCCCACGGTTTTGCCCTCGGCCAGCTGCGCCGAAATGGTGGCCGACTTGAAGCGGTTGAAGTGGTAGAGCGTGCTGGGGTTCGAGTTTTCGACCTGGTGCA
>JAKONR010000026.1 GCA_022701825.1 Hymenobacteraceae bacterium
CGATGATTTCCTGGTCGGTAGCACCGGGCTTGCCATAGGCAATGTTGTCGCGGATGGTGCCGCCGAAGAGCAGCGTTTCCTGCGGTACGATACCGATGTGCGAGCGTAGCGCGGTGAGGTCGTAGTCGGCCACGTCGTGCCCATCGACCACAATGCGCCCACCGCTGAGCGGGTAAAACTGCATGAGCAGGCCCGCAATGGTGCTCTTGCCCGCGCCGCTGGGGCCGACGAGCGCGATTTTTTCGCCCGCCGCGATGTGGAAGTCAATGTCTTGCAGCACCGGCACGTCGGGCCGGGTGGGGTAGCGGAAAGCCACGTGCTCGTAGCGGATTTCGCCTTGAATTTTGGTGGGCACGAGGCCCACGGCGGGCTCAAGGTGGGTGGGCTCGGGGGCTTCGTCCAGCACCTGCCGAATGTATTCGGTAGCGCCCAAAATGCTTTGCACGCGGCTGAACAACTCGCCCAGGCCAGCTACCGAGGCCCCGATGAAAGTGGTGTACAGAATAAACGAAATGAGGGTGCCACTGGTGAGGTGGGCAGGGTCGGTTTCGGGTAGCTGCACCAGCGTGGCCCCGCGCCACAGTACCAGGATAATGCCGCCAAACACACCTGTGATGATAAAAGAGACAAAAGCACCCCGATAAAAGCCGCTACGCAGCGCGGCTTGCACCGAACGATTGAGCCCCGCGCCATAGCGGCTCATTTCAAACCGCTCGTTGGTAAAAGCCTTCACTGAGTTAATTCCGTGCAGTGTTTCATCCACGATAACGCTGGCCTGGGCCAACTCCTGCTGGGTGGTTTTGGATAGGCCCCGGATTTTGCGGCCCGCCAGCCCCGCCACCAAAATGATGGGCGGAAACGTAAGCAGCATAAACAGCGACAACCGCGGCGACATTACCAAGATGAGCGCAATGCCGCCAACCAACGTAAATACCTGCCGGAATACTTCGGCCAGCGTAATCGAAAAAGCATCCTGTACCTGCGCCACGTCGGCCGTGATGCGGGAGATAAGCGCCCCCACGCGGGTTTGCTCAAAAAACGAAATGGGGAGCTGCACAAACCGGGCGTAGAGTGCCTGCCGGATATCGCGCACCGAGTACTCGCTGACCTGCGTAAAAAACCAGATACGACCAAACGAAAATATTCCCTGCAACACCGTGACGCCAAACAGCGCCAGCGCAATGCGCCCCACCGTGAGCACCAGTCCGCCCGGCAGCGCGTAGGGTTTGTTGTTGGCGGCATCTACCAGCTTACCCGCTACCCACGGGAATACAAGCGTTGTGCTGCTGCTAAATACCAGCAGCACCATACCGATAATGAACTTGGCGCGGTAGGGCCGCACAAAGCGAAACATTTCCAGCGCGCGCGACAGCGCCGCCTTGGTTACCTTGGTTTTGGGCCGTTCCTCCACCGAGTCACCGCCACTTGTATTGAATCCACTTCGGGCCATAATCTACAATGGCCGGCTGGGGGCCGGCCTACTTACATACAAGGACGCAAATGGCGCGTGGGTATTTTGCGCCCCCTGCGGAAAAGCGGTGTATCGTGGCCCCTGCGGGTCCGCGCGTGTTAGCAGCCATAGCAACGATAACACGCGCGGACCTGCAGGGGCCACGATACACCGCGCTACAATTAATTCAGGCCCGGCGCGTCTTTGGCCGAGCGGGGCACTTTGCGGTTAATCTCAAAATCGGTGACGGCGGCGTTATCAAACGGCACGGGCACCTGCACCATGATGGGCACCGGCACGCCGCGCCGGGTAGCGGGCTGCCAGGCCGGCATGGCCTGCACCACGCGCAGGGCCTCGGCGTTGCACTCGGGCGTGAGGCCCTTGGCTATCTTAGGGTTAACTAATTTGCCATCGGTGCCCACGGTGGCGGTTACTACTACGTCGCCGGTCACGCGGGCCTGCTTGGCCTTGACGGGCACCTGCACGGTTTGGGCAAAAAAGTCGCCCATCGCCTCCTCGCCGCCGGGGAAGCTGGGGGCTTTATCGGGGCGGTTTTCGGCCCCGCCGCCGGGCTGCAATTTCATGTTGCCGGGCGCTAGCGTGATGGGTGCTTTGGCCGGTGCGGGCCGGGTTTGGGCCAAGGCCGCGAAAGGTGCGGCGAGTAGAATAGCGAGGTAATGGAAACGCATAATTAATGAATTGATGGCGTGGGGCTGCGCCCCGTGCCGACTATTTGCGGGCCTCTGGCCCGCACGTTGGTAAACATTGAATAAGTAGGCTGAAATACGGCATCCTAGCGTGCGGGCCAGAGGCCCGCGAATAGTCGGCACGGGGCGCAGCCCCGCGCCATCGGCGTTCAAATCAAGACAAAACGGCCGCCGCTTCCGTTCGGGGCGCGGGGCGCGAAATCAAGTATAAACCCAGGAAGGTGAGGGCGCCATTAAGCAGTAGAATCTCGAAGCCGAACTTGTAGCCGCCCAGCCACTCGACCGAATGCGTCACGATGAGCAGCGTGAGTAGCGGCCCGGCCACGCACATGGGCAGCACCAGCGGCTCGCGCAGCCGCCGCCGCGTGAAGATGCCGAAGCTATAGAGCGCCAGCAGTGGCCCGTAGGTGTAGCCCGCCGTTTTAAACACGGCATCAATCAGGCTCTGCTCGTTGATGAGACGAAAAATCAGA
>JAKONR010000036.1 GCA_022701825.1 Hymenobacteraceae bacterium
CCGGCTACGGCGGGGCCGATGAGCTTCGAGAGATTGACCATCGACGAGTTGAGGGCCAGCGCGTTGGGCAAGTCCTGCTTGTCCTCCACCAGCTCGTGCACCAGCGATTGCCGGGCCGGCACATCGAAGCCGTTGATGATGCCCAGCACCACGCTCAGCCCCAGGATGCCCCACACCGCGCCCGGGCGGCCAAACACCAGCAGCGTGAGCAGCGCGGCCTGCACCATCGAGAGCACCTGCGTAGTCAGCAGTACCCGGTAGCGGTTGTAGCGGTCGGCCACGCCGCCGCCGACCAGCGAGAACGCCGCCGACGGAAACATGGTGGCAAACACACTCAGCCCGAGCATAAACTTGGAATTGGTTTGGGCATAGATGACCCAACTCACGGCCGTTTTCTGCATCCAGGTGCCCAGCAGCGAGAGGGCCTGCCCCGTGAAATAGAGGCGGAAATTGCGGCTTCGCAGCGCGCGGAATGTGGTTAGCTTCATTCTATTGTTACTATCGTGAACCCAGGCGTACCCTGGGCCTTATTCGCTGGCAACCAGCTTAGTGAGCACCGGCAGCGCCTGCTGCAAGGCCGCTAGCTCGGCGGCCGAGCACTGCTCGGTGAGGACGGTGTGCAGCCACTCGTCGCGCTCTTGGCGGGCGGTTTGCAGCAACTGGCGGCCGGCTTCGGAAATGGCGATGTGCACCTTGCGCCGGTCGGTGGCCGAGGGCCGGCGCTCGATATAGCCACGCTCGGCCAAGTGGCGCAGTATCTGCGACATCGACTGGGTGGTGACCTTCTCCATCTCGGCCAGCTCGCTGGGCAGCAAGTGCGGGTGCTGGTCGAGCTGGCGCACCACCGAGCGCTCGGTGAGCGAGAGCTTGTCGCGGGTGGGCGAGTGCGCCCGCAGTTTTTTCACCAACCGCGTGACCACGGTGCGCAGCTCGGTGGCCAGGTGCTGGGCGTCGTTGGGGGTAGAAGCTTGAGTAGCCATAGTTACCAAGTAAACTTGTTAAGTAAGCTTACTATTATTTAACTATGCAATGCTTCTGAAAGTTTAGCTGGCGGCCCAGATTTCTTCTATTTAGCCCGCTACCTGCGCCCGCGCAGGAATTTACTTACTGGACTTACTCATAAATTAAAATCTTAAAAATGAGTGTCATGCTGAACGCCGTGAAGCACCTCTACCGCTTCTCTGCTAAGGCTATTCAACGAAGCGGCAGAGATGCTTCACGGCGTTCAGCATGACCCGTTTTTTGTTTTGCCCAATTCAGGAACAAGTCTACTGGCTTTAGCGCTCAGCCAAGACTTCCGACTTACGTTTGCTACTTCTTCACTATCCCACCCAGCCCCGACCAAAACCCATGCATCGCGCCTTTTTTACCGCCCCTACCCTACTGGGGATTTTCTGCCTGAGTAGCTGCGCCGAGCCCAAAACTCCCGACGCCACCAAGGCCACCCCAGCCGCCCCCGACACGGCGGCGGCCCAAGACACCGCCCGCGTGAGCGGCCGGGCCTGCGATATCAAGCTGCCCGGCATCCACTTTACCAAGGCCGTGAACGGGGCCGACACCCTAACCAAGACGGACGCCCAGGGCCGGATGGACTTTCGGGTGGGTGCCAAGAAAGACTTTTTCTGCGACCCCAACGACAACAAGCTCTCCAACAACACGGCCCCCATTCTGCTGGCCCGGGTCGATAATACCAAGCCCTTCACGCTGGTGGCCCGGGTCACGCCCGGCCTCACGGCCAAGGGCCTCTACAACGCCGGCGTGCTGTACGTGTACGTGAACGACCGGCGCTGGCAGAAGCACTGCTTTGAGCAGGACGAACGCGGCCGCCACCGCATCGTGTCGGTGCGGACCCTAGGTACCTCCGACGATAACAACCACGACGTGGTGACCGCGCCCACGGCGTATCTGAAAATATCGTCGGACACGCGCACCGTGGGCAGCTACTACTCGCTCGATAACAAGACATGGCAACTGGTGCGCCTCTACAAAAACGACTACCCCGCCACGCTCTGGGCCGGCGTGAGCGCGCAGTGCCCCATCGACACGGGCACCACGAGCCACTTCGAGGATATCAGCCTGACGCAAAACAGCGTGGCGGATTTCCGGCTGGGCAATTAGCGCGGGCCATCGCCGCCGCTATTTACGCTTGCTGAGCAGGCCTTTGAGGTAGCCTTTTACGCCGCTAACCTCCTCGGCCACGGGGGCGGCAAGCTCGGGCGCGCTGAGGGGCAGGGGCAGCTGGTGCGGGAAAAGCAGCAGGAAGCTATTGGCGGTAAAGTAGCGGGCCAGGTGGTAGGGCAGCCGGGCCAGCTGGCGCACGTAGGAGGCGTGGCCGGGCCGCGACGACACGATGAGAAACAGGTCGTTGGGCAGAATTTCCTTGCTGAAAATCAAGAAGTCGTCCCAGTCCTCAAACGGGTGGTACTGCACGTTGGGGGCGGCCGCGCTGCCCACGCTCTGCTCCCGGATGATGGCCAGCGTGGCGGGCATGGCGTACCACACCAGCGGCAGGCCGGCGCCCTTGGCCAGGGTGCTCACCGTGCCCAGCCAGTGCCCAAAACCCAGCTCCAGCTCGGCGTGGGGAGGCACCACGGCCACGAGGCGGGCCAGGGTATTGAGCGGCTGCCGGGGCTGGTACACGAATAGCTCCTCGGTGGTATTGTCCAGCACTTTGCCGGCTACCGGCCCCAGAAAATCCTGGGCCGTGAAGGAGCGGTGCAGTCCCAGCAGCACGCTGGTAATCTTCTGCTCCTTAATGCTGTAGATAATACCATTGCTGCGGCTGGCGTCATAGCGGATGAGCGGCAGCACGGTGTTTTCGGTGGCGGCGGCGTGGCGCTGGGCCTGCTCCATCATCTTGCGACCGGCCGTTTCCTGGGCGCCCTCCTCGTCGTCGCTCACGATGTGCAGGGCGTACACGGGTACCCCGCTTTTGCGCGGGCGCAGCAGCAGGCCAAACTCCACCATGTCGTCCACCATTTCGGGGTAAGCCAGCGAAACCAGGATTTTCTCGCCGGTTTCGGCGGGGTCGGCGGCCGTTTCTTCGGCCAGGGCCAGCGTGCGGGCCGACTTCTCGACCTGAAACGAGCTGATGGCGCAGCTTACTAGAATGAGGATAATGGTCCCGTTGAGCACGTCTTCGTCGAGCAGGCGAATGGGGTCGCCGTTGGGCGTTTCGCCCACGATGATGTTGTAGCCCACCAAAATAATGGCCAGCGTGGCCGCCGCGTGCGAGCTGCTGAGGCCAAAAATGAGGTCGCCCTCGGTGGGCGTGAGGCGGAAGGCTTTTTGGGTAATTTTAGCGGCGATGTACTTCGTAACGATGGCCACGAACACGATAACGCCGGCCACTTTCAAGGCCCCGGTGCCTTTTACTAAGACGCTGACATCGACCAGCATACCCACTCCGATGAGGAAAAACGGGATGAAGAGCGCATTGCCCACGAAGTCGATGCGGTTCATGAGGGGCGAGGAATGGGGCACGAACTGATTGAGCACCAGCCCCGCGAAAAAGGCCCCGATGATAGCCTCTACACCCGCCGCCTCGGCCAAAAAGGCGGCCAGAAACACCATTGCCAGCACGAAAATGTACTGCGAGATGCTGTCGGTGAAGCGCTTAAAAAACCAGCGAATAATAACCGGAAACCCAAAAAACACGAGACACACGAACACCAGCGACGAGCCGCCCAGGCGCAGCCAAAAGCTGGCATCGGCGGTGCCCTTGGTCATGCCCGAAATGGCGGCCAGAATGATGAGCGCCAGGATGTCGGTAATCATGGTGCCGCCGATGGTGAGCGTTACGGCCCGGTTGCGCGTCACGCCGTAGCGGCTGGCGATGGGGTACGACACCAGCGTATGGGTCGAGAACATACTGGCCAGCAGCACCGAAGCCATTACCGTGTAGCCCAGTAGGTAGTGGCTGGCCAGCACCCCAAACGTGAGCGGCAGCACAAACGTGGTGAGGCCAAAAACCAGGATTTTGTTGCGGTTTTTCTTGAACTCGCTCAGGTCGATTTCCAGCCCGGCCTGAAACATGATATAGAGCAGCCCCACCGTGCCAAAGAGCACGATGCTGCTGTCGCGCTGCAACAGGTTGAGGCCATAAGGCCCCACCAACGTGCCGGCCAAAATGAGCCCAATAATGTGCGGTACCTTAATGCGTTGCAGCAGAATGGGGGCAAACAGAATAATAAACAGAACCAGCGAAAAAATAATGACCGGGTTTTTCAGCGGCAGCGAAAAATCCAGCGCATTGAGGAGGAGCGTCAGTAGCATCGCGGCGGGATTAGCGTGGGAGGAGGGGCTGCGGCTCGCGCGTGAGGGTGAGCGCGTACACGATGCGGCAGTTGTCGGGCCGGTTTATTTCGCGGCGGCCTTCGAGGCGCTTGTCGGCCGTGAGCTGGAGCTGGGCCGTGATGGTGGCGTCGGGCAGGGTTTCGCCCTCCTGGTGCTGGGCCGTGAGCTGCAGTTCGGAGCCTTGCAGCTGGCCGGTGTACACGCGCACTACCTTGTTATTGGCCGAGGCCTTGACCAGCACGTTGCCCTGGTCGTAGCTGAACTCCCACTGCTCGTTTTTGCTGTCGCCGATGGCCGAGCCGGGGCAGTCGGTTTCGATGCAGTTCATGCGGGTGGCCCAGGTGCCGGCCAGGTTGCGTACCAGCGCCGAGTCGGCCAGGGGCAGGCCGCGCACGCTGTCCACGGCCTGCTGGGCTTTTTGGTCGGCTTGCTCGCGCAAGGTTAGGGCCTTTTCGCGCAGCAATAGCTCCTGCTCGCGGTGGGCCAGCTCGGCTTCTTTTTTCTGGAGGCGCTGCTCGCGCTCCTGGTTTTGGCAGCCGGCCAGCAGCAGCAGCAACAGGGGAAGGAGGACGGTTTTTCTCACGCGGTACGGCTGTTTCGGCCGCGCCTTTCCGGTAAGGCGCGGCCCCTAGCTGTACGACAGTAGCCGGGCATTGTTGAAAAAGCCCGGTTTTCGGCGTCTTTTTGGGTAGTTGCGCGGTCTTTGTAGTTCGCGTTTCGATGCGTAAAAACGCGGACTACAAAGTCCGCGCAACTATCTAGTTACGGCAGCAGCGCCAGCACTTCCGCCAGGCTCGCCACCTGCTCAAACTTCACCCCTACCAAGTCGGCATCGGCAACTTGCTCGTGTATCCAGGTGGCGTGGTAGGGCACGTGAATGGCGCGGTAGCCGAGGCGCGCCACGGGCAGCACATCGGACTTGAGCGAGTTGCCAATCATCACAAAATCGTCGGGCGTGGCTTGGTAGCGCTGGAAGAGGCGGCGGTAGGTGGGCTCGTCTTTTTCGCTCACGATTTCGACGTGGTCGAACAAGTCGCCGAGGCCCGAGCGGGCCACCTTGCTTTCCTGGTCAAACAGGTCGCCTTTGGTGAGCAGCAGGAGGCGGTGGCCGCGCAGGCGCAGCTCGGGCAGTACCTCGGCCACGCCCGGCAGCAGCTCGATGCGGAAGCGCAGCAAGTCCTTGCCCAAGTCGAGCAGCCGCTGAATGTCGGCCGCAGTTATGGCCCCGTTGGTGAGCTGAATGGCGGTTTCTATAAGCGAGAGCGTCAGAGCTTTGGCGCCGTAGCCGTACAGCGCCAGATTGCGCCGCTGCACGGCGTAGAGCTGCGGGTGCAACTCAGCGGGCTCGCCGCAGTGGGCCAAAATACCGAAAAAAGTGGCTTCTACCTGGTCGAAATGCGGCTGGTTGGGCCACAGGGTATCGTCGGCGTCGAAGGCAATGAGCATAGTTTATGATTAGTTGTAATAATCCGTCATGCTGAGCGGAGCGCAGCGCAGTCGAAGCATCTCTACCGCTGAACTAACCCTAACGGTTAAGATTAGTAAAGCTAAAGAGATGCTTCGACTGCGCTGCGCTCCGCTCAGCATGACGGATTATTACAACCAGAACTTATGAAACACCCCCTCAACCTAGCCACCTGGAACCGGCGTGAGCATTTCGAGTTTTTCTCCCGCTTCGAGGAGCCGTTTTTTGGGCTGGTCGCCAACATCGACTGCACGCCGGCGCTGGCTGAGGCCAAAAAGCTGGGCGTGCCGTTTTTCCTGTATTACCTCTACCACGCGGTGCAGGCCGTGAACGCGGTCGAGAACCTGCGCTACCGCATCGAAGACGGGCAAGTGTACGCCTACGACCGCATCCACGCCTCGGCCACCATCGGGCGGCCCGACCACACGTTTAGCTTTTCCTTTATCGAGCAGCAAGATGAGCTGGCCGATTTCGTGCGCGGGGCGCAGGCCGAAATCGCGGCCGTGCAGGCCAGCGCGGGCTTGCGCCTGAGCCCGGCCACGGCCCGCGTCGATGTCATTCACTTTTCGGCTATTCCGTGGGTGCGTTTCACGGGCCTCACCCACGCCCGCAGCTTCTCGCACCCCGACAGCGCCCCCAAAATATCGGTGGGCCAGACCTTTCAGGAAGGCGCGGCCACGCTGATGCCAGTATCGGTAAACGTGCACCACGGCCTGGCCGACGGCTACCACGTGGGGCTGTTTCTGGAAGAGTTTCGGCGGCGGCTGGGATAAGTGTTGCGCAGCTAAACCCCGCGCAACAGGCGGCAGCTGTAAGTTTGCCTTATGCGCTTTTATACCCACCTACTTGCCGCCGGCTCCCTCCTATTCGCCAGCCCAGCCGCCCATGCCCAAACCACTTCTACGGTGTGGAACGGCAAGCAGTGCGCCGTGGTGCTAACCTACGACGATGCCATCGACGTGGACCTCGACAACGCCCTGCCGGCCCTCGACTCGCTAGGGCTAAGGGGCACGTTTTACCTCATCGGCTCGTCGCCGGTGGTGGCCAAGCGGCTGCCCGAGTGGCGGCGGGCCGCCCAGCGCGGCCACGAGCTCGGCAACCACGCCCTAATGCACCCCTGCGACGGCAGCCTGCCCGGCCGCGGCTTCGTAACGCCCGACAACGACCTGAGCAAGTACACGGTGACCCGCGCCGTGGCCGAAATAAGGGCTACCAACACGCTGCTCAACGCCATTGATGGCAAAACGGCCCGCACCTTCGCCTACCCGTGCGGCGACCGGCAGATTGGGGGCGTGAACTTCTACGACCAGCTAAAGAAGAATTTTGTGGCCGCCCGCGGCGTAACCGGCGGCCTGCAAACGCCCGCCCAAGTGCAGCTCGACAACGTGAATTGCTACTCCATCAACGGGCAGTCGGCCGAGTACATGCTCGACCTGGTCAAGAAAGCGCAGCAGTCGCACACGCTGCTGGTGTTTCTGTTTCACGGCGTGGGCGGCGGGCACGCGCTCAACGTGGACCTGGCCGCGCATCGGCAGCTGCTGCGCTACCTCCAGGCGCACGAAAAGGATATTTGGGTAGCGCCGCTGGTGGAAGTGGCCGAGCGCGTGCGCACCTACCAGCAAGCGGGCGCGGCGGGGCGGCGGTAAAATAACCCAGCGCCGAAACTGCCTGTTTAGCCAGCGAACTTATTCCCGCTTCTGCTTCATGGCTGCTACTATCACCATTGCCCCTAACTCGGCCCAGCCGCTCACCGTCAATCGCCTCGGCTACGGCACCATGCGCCTCACCGGCCCCGGCATCTGGGGCGAGCCTGCCGACCGCCCCCAGGCGCTCGAAATTCTGAAAACGGCCGTGGCCAACGGCGTCAATTTTATTGACACGGCCGACTACTACGGCGAGGAAGTGACCAACCGGCTCATCGTGGAGGCGCTGCATCCGTATTTGAAAGACCTGGTTATCTGCACCAAAGTGGGCGCCACGCGCCGGCCCGATAAAAGCTGGGTGCCCTTCAACACGCCCGCAAACCTGCGCACCAGCATCGACAACAACCTGCGCACCCTGCGCCAAGAGCAGGTGCAGCTCGTGCACTTGCGCCTGATGGGCCCCGGCGCGGTGCCGCTGGAAGAGCAGCTCGGCGCCATGTTTGAGCTGCAAAAGGAAGGCAAAATCCAGCACGTGGGCCTGAGCAACGTGACCCCCGAAGAGCTGGCAACGGGCCTCCAATTAGGCGAAATCGCCACCGTCGAGAATATGTACGGCTACGCCCAGCGCACCACCCTGAACGACGGCCACGGCGAAACCCGGGGCGGCGAGGAAGTGCTGGATTTGTGCGAGCAGCACGGT
>JAKONR010000053.1 GCA_022701825.1 Hymenobacteraceae bacterium
AGATGGTGGGCGTCATTCGGCGAAATTTCAATCCGCATCTGCGCATCGGGGGCATTTTCTTTACCAAATACGCCCGTACCTATCGCAAGGCGCTACACCATCAATATGCGCGCGCACTCGAAGCTGACCCGGTGCTGGGCAAGTTGGTTATGCAGCAGACCATCCGGGAGAATGTAGCCTTGGACGAATCACAAGCGGGTCAGCAAGCTATCTACGACTGGGCACCAAGTTCTAACGGTGCCGCTGACTACCGCGCGCTCACGGAAGAATTTCTCACCCGTCTCAACATACCCAATGCCGCCTAAAAAAATGCCCCCCGTCCGGCTCGCTTCGTCCACGACCAGCCACGACGATATTTTGCATCCCCCGGTAGTGCGCGACCAAGCGTCAGCGATTCCTCAACCAACCCTAGAAAATTCTGCTACAAGTATGGTACGTATGGAAAATACTGTACATACTATACGTACAGAAGATAGAGATGAAGAAAAGCCACTTCGCATTCCTTTCACCAATAATCTGCCTCCTGCGGTATTCCGGGAGTGGTTCACGTATGCTTACATGGCGAGGTTATCCCTCCAAGATGTCTTGGAGCGTGCATTGACTACCTACCTACAAGATAAACCTCAGGCGCGGGAGCCGTTGCCGCCGGAACAGGAAGCTATTTTGGCTGGCAAGGAAGAGGCTGAACTCAACCGCCGCCAGAAAAGGCGGCTGAAGTAGCTTAGTTAATTAGCTAGTTATAAAGGCTAAGCAGCGTAGAGGCTAAGCAACCCTATTCAGCCAGAGCAATGTTGCTCATTACAGCGAAGTAAAAGTTATGCTAGGTCATCGCCCTAGTCGACTCCACTCGATGCAAATGAAACCAATGGAAGGCCGTCTCAATATTCTGGTAAACAATACGAGCATCAACATATCGGCGGGGCAGTCTGGTGAGCCCCGCCGCTTTGAGTAGCAAGCGCTTGAAAATAATTTTTGGGTAATTACCCAGAGGGACGCTCGGCGCTCCAAATAGCAGGAAAGGTACTCTGGGGTGGTCTAGTAGAAACGGACAGTGAGCTAAGGTAGGTGCTGGAATAGGTCGGTTTCAAACTGGTGCGGGGAGCGGTAGCCGAGCGCCGAGTGGCGGCGGTCGAGGTTAAAGTAGGTATCGAGGTAATAGGCCACCTCCAGCCAGGCCTCTTCCAAGCTGGTAAAGGCCCCGCCATGGGGCAAGAGCTCGGTTTTCAGGGTGCTCCAGCCCGCCTCGGCCTGGGCGTTATCGTAGGGGTTGCCCGGCCGGGCGTAGCTGGCCACTGCTCCGGCGTCGTCGATGCGCTGGCGGCACGCGTGACTGGTGTACTGGCTGCCGCGGTCGGCGGGGATGAGGAGCCCCGGTGCAGGCTGGCGCAGCGTCAGGGCTTGTTCCAGGGCGTTGAGCACCAGCTTGGTAGGCATCTGGGTGGCCAGGTGCCAGCCCACCACGCGCCGCGAGCAGGCATCGCGCCAGGTGGCCAGATAGCACCAGCGCCCGCCCACCAGCGGCAGGTACGTGATGTCGCCCACCCAGACCTGGTTGGGGCGCGTGGGCGCGGGCTGGCCCAGCAGCCGGTTCTCGGCCACGACGGCGGCCGGGTCGGCCTGCGTGGTGCGCGGGCGCTGGGGCCGGGTGCTGAGTGCACGTTGTCCACTGGCCCTGAGCCAACTGCGCAGTGCACAGCGCCCCACCTGGTGGCCCTGGGCCTGCAAATCGGCCCGCAGGCGGCGGGTGCCATAGCGCCTGGCATGGCGCGTAAACGCCTGCTGGGCGGCGGGCTGCCAGCCGGGAACCGGCAGCGGACTGGCCTTGCGCCACTGGTAGTAGCCGCTGCGGCTCACCCCCAGTACCCGGCACAAATCAGTCAGCGTCCAGGTTGCTACTTGCGCACTGATAAAGACGTACTTGCTCCCGACTGAGGCTGCGCAAAGATGGTCACCGCTTTTTTTAAAATGTCGCGCTCGGTTTCCACGCGCTTCAGTTCGGCGCGTAAGCGGTTAATTTCTTCACGCTCCGCGCTGCTGGGCACGGTCTGCTCCAAGGCAGCACGCTGCCAGCGGCCCAGCAGCGCGGGCGAGATGCCCTGGGCACGGGCTACATCCGTTTGCCGGGCCCCGGCGGCTACCTAGCGAACGCACTCGGCCTTAAAAGCGGCCGTATATTTTTTGCGGGGAACGAGCTGGCCGTCAGCTAGTTTTTTGTCGGTCATGGGCAGGGGAAGGTAAGACTTCTCGCTGTCCGTTTCTGCTAGACCACCTCAAGTAGGCACCAAGACGCTCAAACGCCTGGTTCGCAAGGCTGACTAGTGGGTGGCCTTAGGCGGCCGCCGGGCATCGTACCGTAGCACCGCGCGATAGGATATGGGTTTCCTGCAGATAAGGCCCGTTAAGGCCGCCGTTTGCTAAAAGTGGGTAAACCTATCCCTGCCACCGTTAAGAGCTGCCAGCAGGCCGCAACGGGGCAAAATAGAGGCATTGGGGCAGCCAGCACCAGCGGACCTTAGCGGCAAGAAGGTATCTATTTCCGTCATCCGGGGGCGGGTCATTGAAGAGGCACTGATGCGTCAGTGCGCACGTGGCCTCTAGGGGGCCTGCAACTGGGAGTTGGCGGTGCGTGAGCAGGGCAGTTTACCCCCTGCCTCGCACCTACTTGCCCCCTAAGTCTGTGCTGGAATAACTTACGGAAACTCAACCGTTGCGCACATCACGCATCAGATACCTGCGCTGACAAGTTGAAAGCTGAGGAGTAGCTAGAACAATCTCGCAGTCGGCGTAGGGAACTGGTTGCCGGCTTTTCACTGGCTGTCCGCTCTTTGTTAGCGCCGCTCGTGGCCCGACGAGCGGACAGCCGGTGAAAAGCTGGCAGCCCGCTTTGCCTGCGCATCGACTATGAAATTGCTTTTAAGAGTAGCCTGCGTACCACCCTAGCACGCTTGCCTATGCAGAAGATTTTGGGGCGGGCAGAAACAGTTAAAATATGATTTCGTAGTAATATTATATAAATAATATATATGAATTAAAATTTTGCGCCCAGTGTGCGAAGCCAAACTTGAAAAGGCTTTTAAAAGTGCTACTCATCCGACCCGATTTTAAAATCAAAAAAAAACCTAGCTAGTCTTTATTATTAATAAGTCTTATAGTCTTTATGGGTCTCATAACTACTTGGTTTAAAAAGCTTTAAAAGGCATATCTGCTACCGAATTGCCGTTATCTGCTACCAGATTGCCGTTATCTGCTACCGAATTGCCGTTTCACGACTACCGAATTGCCGTTTTAGAAAGGCATATCTGCTACCAGATTGCCGTTATCTGCTACCAAATTGCCGTTACAAAGTGGCCTACCTGCTACCAAATTGCCGTTTTGTGGATAATTATCTGCTACCAGATTGCCGTTATTGTGGATAACTATTGACCGCCAATTCGCCGTTATCTGCTACCAAATTGCCGTTTCGCAGCCCGGCAATGGCCGCTTCAAATCAAGAAATTTGTATCTTGAACACCGTATCTGCTACCAAATTGCCGTTTTGTGAATAATCCGCTATCCATCATTACGCCGCGACCGGAGGTGCGCCAGCATAATGCGCTGATAAACAGCTCATTTGTATTGAACACGTTGGAGTGGCGGGCCTTCACGGCCATTCTGGCCCGTATTCATCCCGACGATGAGGAGTTCAAGGAGTACTTTATTCCGGCTCCGGAACTGGTTGGAGATGAAACGGGTGGGAGCGCCTATTTGCAAATTAAGGGATTAGCCAAGCGGCTGCTGAACCGGACGCTGTACGTGGAGCTACTTGGGCCGAATGGCGAGCGGATAAGCAAGCCCGACTACGAGTACATCTCGTTTATCACCAAGGCGCGCTATATGCGCCAGCGCGGAGGCCTTTTTATCAAGGTCAACCCCGAGTTTATCCCGTACCTGCTACAGCTCACGCAGCGGGGCAATTTCACAAAGAGCTTGACTAAGGAGCTTAAAAGCCTGAGCAGCAGCCATTCTTTCAAGATTTACTGGCTGCTGTCGGAGTACCGCACGTTCGGGACGCGCACATTCACGGTGGAAGACCTGCGGTTTCGGCTGGGTATTCGGGCCGATGAGTATGCCGACCGCTTCAACAACTTTAAAGCGAAGGTACTGGACAAGGCGCAGGAAGAGCTGGCTGACACGGACTTACGCTTCGAGATGGAACTGCTGCGCGAGGGCAAAGCGGTGAAGCATATCCGCTTCAATTTCAGCGCAAGCCCGCTGGCGCTGGCGCCATCTGCTACCGAATTGCCGTTAGTAGCGGCAAATACGCCACCCGAACGCGAGGCCTGGGCCACTACACTGCTCGCCGCTGGGGTAGGGGAAGCGGGCTGCGAGGTTATTCGCCGGCACTTGGCCGAGGGCCAGTACCCCCTTGATTACCTGGATTATGTACTGGAAGTGATGCGCCGCCCCCGCAAAGCCGCCATTCGCAGGCCGGCCGACTACATCTACAAATGCATTACGGGTAAGCTGCTGCTCGAAGAATTTCGCCGCAGCCAGGAACTCATGGCCGTGCCCAAAGTGGAAAAGCCCGTGCGGAAAACGGCTTTTAAGCCAGCCCCGGCCGAAACGGTTTACCGGCTGGCTGAAGTGCGGGAGATGTACGATAATCCCGGGCCGTTCAGCAAGCGTAACGAACGAGCACCTACGTTTGAGGAGCACCTGGAGCGTATCTATCTAAGCCAAGGGTTCGTGTTGGAGAAGCGGGCCGGACAACAAGTGCTGGTTTTGCAACATGGGCCCGCCCAGTAGCGAAGCAAGTTTCCTCGTTGGTTTTCAAGGCGCTCGTACTCAAAACGTTTTCGCTGCTTGCCCTCCTTTAGCCCAACGCCCCATCGGCCAAGCGATAGCTCGTGCTGCGCCCGCCAGCCGCTTCTTTAGCTAAGATTATGCAGTCCAGCAGGGCCTGAATATCGCGCGTAGTCGTATACTGCGAGCATTTGGCGATAAGGGCTCATTTAGAAGACGTTAGTTTCCCCTCGAAGCAGTCGAGCAGTTGATTGACCAGGATGTTTTCGACGGCCAGGGCGGCGGGGGCGAGCTGGCCGGCGGCGATGGCGCTGGCCGAGGCAAAGAGGGCCTGGCCCACCTGGGCAAGTTGCTTGCCCTTCTCCACGAAGAGCATGACCCCGTGGTAGAGGCCGCGGGCCAGTTGCAGAAAGGCCCCGCCCGGCACGGCCAGCGAGGCCAGAAAGAGCGGCACGGCCTTGGCGGCCACGCCCAGCACCTGCTGCTGCACCAAGTCCAGGGCCTGGGCGCGCAGATTGTCAGCTAATCGAATGTCGCGTAGTTAGCTATTCAATGTATGCTCTGTGTCGAAATATTCACGCTTAGTAGCAATGATGGACCAATCAGCATCAGGGAATAGTTCAGGCAGTATCCGGGGCAAGTCGTAAACCTTTTGGCGCGTAACGGGAGGTAGCTGCTGAAACACGAGTAGCGGCAGGTATAGAAACTGCCAGCCGTAGGCCCCGTGCCAGGCCAGCGCAGCTCGCATATATTCGCCCAAACTGGTAGTCATGGGTAACACATCGGGCCGGTCAAACAAAGCCACGCCCAGCAGTTGACGTTGAGCTTGGTCATAGCGTAGGAAAGTGCGGTAGTCCCAACTCTCGGCCCCACCCGTTTCTAAATAGGAGCAGCCGGCGAAGGGCTCATAGTCTGGATTTGTGTCATAGAGATGAAACTCAACTTCATCTAACGACACGCCGAGGTTAAGCATGGTTAGGCAACCGGAAGGACTCTCGTTGTCTTGCAGCAATGGTACTTCGGGTCGCGTAATCCAGGCAATATCGGTGATACCCGGCATGTGGTACAACTGCCAGTCGTCCTCAGGCAGGATGAACCCATAAGCTCTTTCGATAGAGTGAGCCATGCGGGTCATATCTGCTAATGACCTATTGGGAAAGACAAACTGCTGGCGGAGCAGTTGAAGGCGGGGATTGACGGCCAAACGCTCAATCAGGGCGCGAAACTGCTCGTAGTAAGGATACATTAGGTCGGATTGACAATTGATAAGTTCTTGCCAGGCTCTTTGCCGGTCAAAGACAGCACTGCCAGCACTTTGGCCATGTTATCAGCGAAGCTAGGCCGGTGCGCGTGAATTTGCATGCGGTCCTCGAAGTCCCGGACCGAATCGAACGGTAAGTTGGCACCGGTCGGGCTCTTTTGCGTGTCCTTGATAATTCGGGCAAAGGCTTCAGTGCAGCCCGTTACGGCTGCGAGTTCTTCTCGCCCGAGCAGGTTGATGCTTGGCGTCCCGGTTCTGGTCCAGTCAGGCAAGGGCAAGGCCACATCGGCTTGCAGGCGCACGACGGGGTCACGCTCCCAGGGGCTAGCCGGCCGGCCAGGATGGTAAAACACGAGCCCGGCACGTAGCGCTATTCCCGTGGCAAATGTCTGTCCGTCGTAAGGCTCGGGAGAGGTCAGGCGTGCCGTCGCCGGCGTCCTGCCAGCCGGGTGGAAGCCGTTGGTTGTAGCCGTTATCCAGAGTACGCTGTAGCGCTTATGTTGCAGCGGCGGCAAATCGGGTAATGGGGGCACTGGCTGGGGCGTTGTCATCAGCTCCTTTGCCCGCGTCTCAAAATCCAAAACCTGACCAGTGTTCAAGCGGCCAGGGGCTGGCAGCAGGTTTTCGTCTTGTGGGGGGCCGCCCGTCTTATCACTAATCATATGCATTTTCACCCAGTAGCTACCTGTTGTCAAACCTGCCTTTTGCAGCAATTCCCAGCCTTGGGGGCTGTTCGCCTTGATGGAGCCCCCCACATGTGCCGTTTGGGAAGAAACGTGCTTGACAGCCGCCATTCTTTGCTTGCCCGAGCGCGTAAAGAAGCCCGTTGTAGTAGGAAGAGGCAAGTCTTGTATTTGGTCTACTCCCCCTATTCGAGCCATCAACTCGCTTAATTGATTGAGCAGTGACGTTACATTTTGCGCTACGTCTGGCCCATCTTTGCCGACTGTGTAAGTAGGAAGCTGCTGCAACAGCCGTTGCGCCTCATCAATCAACCGAAGCTGCTTCCCTCTAGTATCGTTGGGGCTGGGCGGCAATAGTTGGGCCCGTGTACGTGCTGCCTTCAGATAGCGTTCCAACGGCTGCGGTGTAGAGGCAACCATCAGACGGGGCCCTTCTTGTAGAAACAGCGTGTGCTGCTCCCCTTCCGGATTGGTAAAGGGTTTGCGTAGACCAAGCCAGCCCTTAACGGTCGTGCCCACGGCGGTGGCGACCTCTTTGCCCTTGTTCACTGCTTTACTAGCCCCGGCCTTGAGCGCGCCCCAAATGGCGTTAGCCTTTTGGGCCACGGTGTCGAGCACTTTGTTGAGGGCTTTCTCCACGGGCACCTGCACTTTCTGGAGCCCCGTCTGGATGGCCCCGCTGAGGCCGTCGAGGCCGAGCTGCCGGGCCAGAAAGGCGAGGGCCACGGGCAGGAGTTTGACCAGGGTGTTCTCGACGGCCGTGGCGGCGGGGGTGAGCTGGCCGGCGGCGATGGCGGCGGCGGAGGCAAAGAGGGCCTGGCCCACCTGGGCAAGCTGGCGGCCCTTCTCCACGAAGAGCATCACGCCGTTGTAAAGCCCGCGGGCCAGTTGCAGGAAGGCCCCACCGGGCACGGCCAGCGAGGCCAGGAACAGGGGCACGGCCCGGGCGGCCACGGCCAGCACCTGCTGCTGGACGAAGTCCAGGGCCTGGGCGCGCAGGCCCTGGGCGTGGGCACTGATGGCCAGCCAAGCGGCTTGCGGGCCGTGCTGCCACAGGGCCAGGGCCACGCCGCCTACTTGGGTGAGCATGGCTTGCAGGCGCTCGATGGGCAGGGTGGGCAGGCGCTGGCGCAGGCGGCGCAGCATGGCGGCCTGGGTCAGGTCAAATACTTGCAGCAGCAGGTCGAGCAGGCAGGCCAGGTCGAGGCGGGCGGGCAGGTGCAGGCCGGCCTGGGCCAGGCCGCCGAGCAGCCAGTCTTGCCCGGCGGCCCGCAGGTGGCGGGGGCCGTGGGCCAGGAAGGCGGCGAAGCCGTGCTTGCCGGCGGCGACGAGGTTGGTGAGGAAGGGCAGCGGGTGGCGCAGGATGCGCAGCAGCAAGTCGCCGCCGAGGAATCACCTACTTATTCGCGCTCAACATGAGGTTGAATGAGCGCATAATATTTCGGGTCTTCTTCCTCAAATGCACTCAAACCACCTCCCATATATGCGCGCATTAATTCATCCTGTGCCTTTTTCATATTTCCCTGCTCAAAGTGTATTTGCCCTAATCGCAAATGAATAGACCAAGAGCCGAGACCGCCATCACATTTAACAGCTAAGTTGATATAATGAAAAGCATCAGTAAATGATTGTTGCTCCCAGTATATCTCCCCTATGTTTTGATATATAGAGCAGGCGTACGAGGATAAGACTTCTTTATCTCCCAATAAGGCTAGGGCATCCCGATAACGGATAATCGCGTCATCGTACTTGTCCTGCAAGCTCAACCCTTGGGCCTCCCACATGATGTCTCCTACTTGGGAGAGTAATTCAGAATTTGTCATAGCTGCTCTATACTGCTGCGAAAAGTCAAAAATGCTGTTTTAAAAATGTAAAGGTATTGCTCTTACCTAGGACTGAGGTTCTGGGTCCCGGTAGCGCTCATTGTCGCGCGAGCCCCGCGCCCGGTTGAGTGCGAGCGGCTCAAAGGTGTAGTTGGCCGGGTCGTTCATCCAGCGCCGCACTTCCGGGGCTTGCGGCCCGAGCTTGTAGCCGACCGTATTCCAGTAGGTAACGGCATCGACGGGCTCGTGACTCAGGTCGCAGGCGCTCAGGTCGTACCAGACGTCGGCGTGCCGAAACTGCTCGGGCGGGCCGACGCGGTAACGCCCCTGAGCCGCGTAGCGGGCTTTTAGCGCCTTGCCCACGTCGCCCTCCCGCGAGGGGTTGCTGCCCAGAAACACGGCCCGTCGACTATCAATGTGCAGCGTCAGCTTGCCCGCTGCGTATTGGCGTAGAAATTCCTCTACAGGCAGAGTGCTTTCTTTTTTTCGTGCGTCAGCATACCGAAACCTCACTATTTTATCCGTGATTTCGGTGACGTAAGCGACCCACATGCCATCGATGTAGAGCACTTTGATAGCATCGTTGACGCGCAGGCGCTGCATCTCCCCCGCCGCAGTGAGCCGGCCCAGGTCGAGCGTGCCGCTGGGGTTGACCCGCCCGCGTACCTGCCAGCGCCCGTGCCAGGCGTAGGGTTCGAGCTGCTGAAAGCCATAGGTGGCTTTGACTTGCGCCAGCACGGGTTCGAGGGCTTGCTGGGTCTGCCATTGGCCGGGCAGCTGTTGCACCGCCCTGGCGGCCGCGCGCAGGCCGGCGTCTAAGCGAGCTTGCGGGTCGGCGGGGATAGAAGCGGGCAGTGCTGCCATCAATTCAGGCTTCGCGGGGCGGCGCTTGAGCTTAGCCCAGAGGGCGTTGGCCTTCTCGGCCACGGTATCAAGCACTCTATTAACCGCTTTCTCCACGGGTACCTGCACTTTCTGGAGCCCCGTCTGGATGGCCCCGCTGAGGCCGTCGAGGCCGAGCTGCCGGGCCAAGAAGGAGAGGGCCACGGGCAGGATTTTGACGAGCGTGTTTTCGACGGCGGTGGCGGCGGGGGTGAGCTGGCCGGCGGCGATGGCGCTGGCCGAGGCAAAGAGGGCCTGGCCCACCTGGGCAAGCTGGCGGCCCTTCTCCACGAAGAGCATCACGCCGTTGTAGAGCCCACGGGCCACTTGCAGGAAGGCCCCACCGGGCACAGCCAGCGAGGCCAGAAAGAGCGGCACGGCCTTGGCGGCCACGGCCAGCACCTGCTGCTGGGCGAAGTCCAGGGCCTGGGCGCGCAGGCCCTCGCCGTGCGCGGTGATGGCTTGCCAGGCGGCCTAGGGGCCGTGCTGCCACAGGGTCAGGGCCACGCCGCCTACTTGGGTGAGCATGGCTTGCAGGCGCTCGACAGGCAGGGTGGGCAGGCGCAGGCGCAGGCGGCGCAGCACGGCGGCCTGGGTCAGGTCAAATACTTGTAGTAGCAGGTCGAGCAGGCCGGCCAGGTCGAGGCGGGCGGGCAGGTGCAGGCCGGCGTTAGCCAGGCCGCCGAGCAGCCAGTCCTGCCCGGCGGCTAGCAGGTGGCGCGGGCCGTGGGCCAGGAAGGCGGCGAAGCCACGCTTGCCAGCGGCCACGAGATTGGTGAGGAAGGGCAGGGGGTGGCGCAGGATGCGCAGCAAGAGGTCGCCGCCCTGGTCGAGGG
>JAKONR010000062.1 GCA_022701825.1 Hymenobacteraceae bacterium
GCTGATTAATCGCCAGCCCACGCAGCACCGCCGAGTAATTACCAGCCGGCACGGGCACCGTGGCCGCTTGCCCGGTGCCGTTGAAGAGCACCGTAATGGTCTGCCACTGGTCGCCGCCCGCGTGGTCAACCAGTTGGTAGCCAATGGTGCCGGTTGGTACGCCAGGCAAGAAGTATAAGTGCTGCGCAATCAATTCCTGGCTGGGTAGCCGGAAGGCCGGATGCGCCCGGCGCAACGCCAGCAATTGGCGGTAAAAGTCGAAGACTTGGCGGTATTTGGCCTTGCGTGCCCAATCGAGCTGGTTGATGCTGTCGGGCAGGTTGTATGAGTTGGAGGCGCCTTTCTTGGTACGCAAAAACTCGTCGCCGATAGGCAGAAACGGGATGCCCTGCGAGGTGAACACGATGGCGTTGCTCAGGGCGTCGAGCTTGATTAAGTCTGCTTCCGGCAGGGTGGGGTGGGCCACGGCGAGCTTGTCCCACAGCAGGCGGTCGTCGTGGCACGACGCGTAGCTGATGGCCTGCGCGGGCGAGGCGGCCCAGGGTGCTTGGCTGTAATTGACTTTGGCATAATCTACTTGCGGGTGCTGCGTAGCGCCCACAATGCCAAATTTTACGCTTTCCTCCAGGCCGGGCTGGCCGCCCGCGAAGCCGCCTTCGGCCTGGCGGGCGTAGTGGCCCTTCACGCCATCGCGCAGCTCGTCGCCGAAGGCGGCGATGCGCGGCAGCCGGGCCACGTTGGCTTTTACGGCGCGCTGGGCTTCGGGCAGGGGGCTGGGGCCGGCGGCCCAGCCTTCGCCGTAGATAAAAATGCTGTGGTCTTGCTGGTCCAAGGCCACGCGCACGGCGCGCATGGTTTCGAGGTCGAGCACGCCCATGAGGTCGAAGCGGAAGCCATCGACGTGGTACGCGCGGGCCCAGTAGCTCACGCAGTCCACGATGAGCTTGCGCACCATCGGCCGCTCGGAGGCCACTTCGTTGCCGCAGGCCGTGGCGTTGGAATACGAGCCGTCCGGGTTGTGCCGGAAGTAGTAGCCCGGCACCAGCTGCTCAAACGCGCTGGTGCCCGCATCGGCCACGTGGTTGAAGACCACGTCCGAAATCACGCGTAACTGGTGCGCGTGTAGCGTCTGCACCAGCTGCTTGTACTCCCGGATGCGCACGGCGGGGTCGTGCGCATCGGTGGCATACGAGCCCTCGGGCACGAAATAATTCAGCGGGTCGTAGCCCCAGCTGTACTTGCTGGGCGCGGGCGGCAGGCTTTCATCAATGGCCGCAAAGTCGTAAGTCGGCAGCAAATGCAGGTGCGTTATGCCCAGTTCCAGCAAGTGGCTTAGGCCAGTCCGCACGCCGCCCGGCCCGGTAGTATTCTCCTCCGCCAGCCCCAGGTACTGGCCTCTGTGCTGAATGCCGGAGTTGGGCGCAACGGATAAATCGCGCACGCTCACCTCGCCCACCACGCGGTCGGTGGGCGCGCCGGGCTGGGGGCGCCGGTCGTCGGCCCAGCCGGCGGGCGCGGCAGCGGCAGGGTCGAGCCAGGCAGCGCGGCGGCCGTTCACACCCACGGCGCGGGCGTAGGGCTCGCACACTTCGGCCATTTGCGTGCCCCGAATCGTGGCCTGCACGGTATAAAACCCGGTGGTGCCGACGGGCAGCGCCAGCGTCCAAGTGCCGCCGGTGCCGCGCGTCAGCTCGTGGGTGGCGGTGGCCGGGCCGCCCGCGCCGGCCGCGTACAGGCGCAGGCGCAACGCCTCGGCGGTGGGCGCCCACACCCGCAGCGTGCCCCGCCCAGCGCGGTCGAATGTCAACCCCAGGTCGGGGCCGTTGTAAACTGGGTATTGAGCAAGCGAAAAAGGCGCTGTTTTGCCCTTTTGGGCATGGGCGAGGGGCGCGGCGGCAAGCACGAAAAGCAGGAGCAAAAGGCGGGTCATTCTCCAAAGTTCGGGCCGAAGCGCCGGCCCACCCCTCCAAATGGCCCGAGACAATCGGGCCATTCGGCTAGAAACTGCCTGGGCTGGCCGATACTAGCTCTAGCCAAAGCAACGCTGGGCCACCTTTGTGGCCTCCTGGTAGCACGCGGCTGAGAAAATTGAAAAAAATAGAATAGGATTTCACAGGTAAGTCATACGGTGCGCCGCACCTTGTGGGCTCTTAGGCACAAGCCGGCCGCCAGGGTGCCCAAGCTGCCGCCGCGGCCCCGGTGGCGCATTAAGATACTGTTATATTACTACTTGCATGACAAACACTTACTAATATTTCTTCTTTGTTGGCTTAATCCCAGGTTTGCCATGTGTGCCCTCGCCGTTGCCCTCGTTCAGACTGACTACCTCACCCTGCGCTACCGCCCCGACCTGCACCGGCTGGTGGGCCGCTGGCAGCGGCCGGTGTCGGCGGCCGAGTTTCGGGCGGGCTACCGGGCCATGCTGCGCCTGGCCCGCCAAACCAACTGCCCCTACTGGCAGCTCGACCTGCGCGGCCGCGACACGCTGCCCGACGCCGACGGCCGGCGCTGGCTGCTCCAGCGCTTTATGCCGGAGCTAGCCAGCCGCCTGCCCGAACCCGCTTACCTGGCTTATTTGCTGTCGCCCAGCATGATGCGCGAGATGGTGGCGCCCGCTGGCAGCGCGGCCCAGGTCGCGTTTTTCTCCGAAGAAGGCCCGCTCACGGCCTGGCTCACGCAGTGCCAGCACCGCAGCCAGGCCGAGCTGGCAGCCGCGGGCTTTATGCCACCGCCGGCAGCGTAAAGGTGAAGCAGCTGCCCTGGCCCGGCTGGCTCTCAACCCACAGCTGCCCGCCCTGCGCCGTGATAAACTCGCGGCTGATGCTCAGCCCCAGCCCCGAGCCGCCGCCCGGCATGCCCGCCGCCCTGGGGCCGCCCGCAAAACGCTGGAAGATGCGAATATGGTACTCTTTGGGGATGCCCGGCCCCTCGTCTTCTACGCTCAGCTGCACCATTTCGCCCCAGGGCTTGGCCTTGATGGTGAGGTTGGCGCCGTGCGGCGAGTAGCGGATGGCGTTGGATAGCAGGTTGATAAGCACCCAGGTCGTTTTCTCCAAGTCGGCCTGGGCGGCGGGCAGCGGCTCGGCCAGCTGCACGCGCAGGCGCAGGGCCTTGTCGTCGAGCTGCGCCTTGATGGTATCGGTAGCGTAGCGCACCACTTCGGGCAGCGGAATGGTTTGTAGATTTAGCTTGAGCTCGCCGCCCGCATCGAGCCGCGCCACCTCGATGAGCTGGCCCACCAGCCCCAGCAGCCGCTGGGTTTCGGCGCGGATGCCGTCGGCGATTTCCTGGCGCTTGGCGGCATTCAGGCGCTCGTCGCGCAGCAGCATCAGGCTAAGGTTGATGCTGGCCAGTGGCGTTTTGAGCTCGTGCGAAATCGTGGCCAAAAAGGTCGATTTCAGCTGGTCGAGGTTCTTAAAGTCGGACACGTTGCGCAGGCAAAAAACGTGGCCGGCGGGCTCGCTCTTTTGCAGCTCCTCATTGAACGATTCGATGGCCGTAACCGTGAGCTGGTAGTGCAGGTTCTCGCCGTGCGGGCGCACCAAAAAGGTAGGCCCCAGGCTGCCATTTTCGGCCGGGTGCGGGGCGTGCAGCGCGGCCAGCCAGTCGCGCAGCATCTCGTTGTGCTGGGCCACTTGGGCGGCGGGGCGGCCCAGCAGCTCCTTGGCGGGCGCGCCCAGCAGCAGGCAGGCCACGGGGTTGGTGAGCACGATAATGCCTTGCTGGTCAATGAGCAGCAGGCCTTCGTCGAGGCTGCGCACGAGGCTTTCGGTGCGGTTGCGCTGCGTGATGAGCTCGGCCAGCGTGGCGCGGCGCTCGTCTTCGGCCTGCCGCAGCACGCGGTTGACGGCGGCGGCTACCGAGCCTACTTCGTTGTTTTTGGCCACCGCCACGCGGGTGGCGGGGCCGGGGCCAGCCACGCGCTCCACGTCGGCCGTGAGGCGGTGCAGCGGGCGCGTCACGAGCCGCGGCAGCCGCACCATCAACAGCACGCCCAGCAAGGTGCTGATGCCCAAGAATAAATATACCGCGTGCTGCGCCAGGCGCGCATTGGCCTGCTGCACGGCGGGTGCTTCGTATTCCAGCTCGTGCACCGTAAAAATGACGTAGCCGCCCAGGCTCAGCAGCAGCCCCAGCATGATGAAAACGCCGAGGCGAATTTGGGTTTTTAAGGACATAAGCATGAAATGTAGCTTGGACTTTGTAGTCCGAGCGCTCGCGCAGCGAGCAGTTACGGTCGCCAACGGTCGCCAACGCGGATGCTCGCTGCGCGAGCGCTCGGCCTACAACGTCCAAGCTACTTCGCGCCAAGGCAACCTCCGCTGCTGCTTCGCAGTAGGTTTCGCAAACTATTCTTCCATTTTAATCACCCTGCCCCATGTCCGCATTACAAAAACCCCACGTTATCTGCCACATGATGAGCTCGCTCGACGGCCGCATTATCGTGCAGCGCTGGGGCAAAGACGTGCCCGGCCGCGACGACTACGAAGCCACCGCCGCCACCTTCGACGCGCAGGCCTGGCTGTGCGGCCGCGTGACGATGGAAAAGGACTTCACCAACGGCCGCCAGCCCGATTTGCAGCCCGTAGCCGCGCCGCTCGACCGCGCCGATTTTGTGGCGGAATACGCCGCCGAGTCGTTCGTCGTGGCCGTCGATGCCCACGGCAAGCTCGGCTGGGAGGCGGCCGATATTGATGGCGAGCACCTCATCAGCGTGCTCACCGAGCAGGTGCCCGACGAGTACCTGGCCTACCTGCGGCGGCTGGGTATTTCCTACGTCTTTGGCGGGGCCAAAACCCTGGATTTTGCCGTGGTGCTCGACAAGCTGGCGCGGCGCTTTCCCATCCAAACCATCCTGCTCGAAGGCGGCGGCCATATCAACGGCTCGCTCCTGAAAGCCGGCCTGATAGACGAGCTGAGCCTGCTGCACGTGCCGACCATCGACGGGGCCTCGGCCTCGGCGGCGGTTTTTGAGCAGGGCGACGCGCCGGGCAAGGCCCCGCGCCTGCGCCTGCTCAGCGTGGCGCAGCGCCCGCACGACGTGGTGTGGCTGCGCTACGCGGTGGGCGAGTAGTAGTAAGCAAAAAAGGCTCTCAGCATTGCTGAGAGCCTTTTGGTTGAGTTCGGGATTAGTGCGAAGAGGCGTTTGGGGTTGACTTAGCCAGCTTCTTAGCGCAGCGGCTTGGGTAGCTGCACGAAGTAGACGCGATTGACATCGACCTTGCCGGTAGCGGGCAAAATCTTGGGTGCGAAGCCGTTGCTACCATTGTCCATCACCCCAAAATCGTCGTCGTTGGAGATGGCCAGCCGGTCGGTGCCGATGAGGGCCAGCCCCTCGGCCTTGTCGTGCGGGTACACGGGCGACAGGTCTTTCAGCAGGTCGAGCACCAGCGTTTTGGTCACGGGCACCACGCCGGCGGCGGTCAGGCCAGCCTGGTCCTTCAACTGCTCCACGGTCAGGTTGTTATACAGCCGGCCATTGGCCGCATTACTGGCGTCCGAGATGTCGGTAGCGCCGGCGAGGTCGAATTTGTACACCCGCTTCACGGCCGAAGGCTTGCTGGGGTCGCCGCCGTAGAGGCCGTCGCGCTCCAGCGCCAGGAAGGTGGTATTGGTGACGGCCGCGATTTCGCTGCACCCCGTCAGGCCGGGGCTGTCCATGAGGTAGGCGTACTGCCGGGTAGTGCCGCTGGCCAGGTCGAAGGCCACGACCCGCAGCACCGTGGAGCCCGATACGGCCGCCGATGAGGGGTTGTACATCGGCGACTGCATCAGGCCGACCAGCGTTTTGCCATCGGGCGTGAGGCAGAGGCCCTCCATGCCGCGGTTGGGGCGGCGCTTGGCCAGCACCAGCGGCAGCGTGCGCCCGCCCTGGCCCGTGCCGAAGGGGTTGATGCGCTCCAGCTGCTTGCCCGAGGCGTCGAAATGGGCAATATGCGGGCCGTACTCGTCGCTTATCCAAAACGTGCCATCGGCGGCCAGTACCAGGCCTTCCGAGTCGAGACCGTCGGCGCTGGTGCCCAGCGCGTTGCCGCTTAGGTCGTAGGCCGTTTCGCCGGTGCTGCCCTGGCCGGCGGGGTTGGGCAGACCGGTGAGCGGCTGGCCGCTGGCGTTTTTGAGCAGAATGGTTTGCTCTAAGGTGAGCAAGCCGTCCTTCATCCGGAATTTGCCAATTTGGGGCGTGAAGTCGGCCTTGCCGAAAACAATGGAGTTGGCCGCCGTGCCCGCCGCGTTGGGGCCGCGGTCGGTGAGCAGGTAGAATACCGTGGGGTCGTTGGGGTCGGGCGCGAGCGCCGAGCCGAAGCCACCGTTGTAGAGCACCGTGCCATTGGGGGCGGTGGCGAGGTTTTTGGGGTTGCTGGCCTCGGCGTAGGCGGGGTCGGTGACGGTGGCGGGCTCGTTGTCTTTGCGGCAGCCGGCCAGGGCGGCGAGGCCAAAAAGCAGGGCGAGTAGCGGGTAGTTTTTAGGCATTTTGCAGGGATGGAATTGGGATTATCCTGCAAAATTCCGGGGCTCGTGTTACCTCATTATTGCTGGTAGGCTACGCTTGTATGCTGTAGCTTGGACTTTGTAGTCCGAGCGTGAGCGCAGTTCGCATCTACGTGCGCGCACGTTTGCTAGCGCGGATGCGAGCTGCGCTCGCGCTCGGACTACAAAGTCCAAGCTACAGGTTGAATTCACTCCACCCCGTACTCCTGCAACTTCCGGTACAGCGTGGTGAGCCCGATGCCCAGCCGCTTGGCCACTTCCGGCTTATTGCCCAGTAGTTCGCCCATGAGGCGCTGAATGTGCCGCGCTTCCAGCCCGCGCAGGCTCTCGTCATCGGCGGCCGGCCGGGCCGTGGCCCCGTGAAACTCATCGGGCAGGTAGGCCGGGGCCAGCGGCTCGCCGGCCGGGGCCAGGATGGCGGCGCGTTCCAGTACGTTTTTGAGCTCGCGCACATTGCCCGGCCAGGGGTAGCGCTGCAACAGTTCCAGCGTTTCGGGCTCGAAGCCGGGCAGGCGCTTGGCCAGCCGGGCGGCAAAGTGCTGCAAGAAAAACGCGGCCAGCAGCGGCACGTCGGTGCGGCGGTCGGCCAGCGGCGGCACCACGATGGTGAATACCGAGAGCCGGTAGTACAAATCGGGCCGAAAATTGCCCTGCGCGGCCTCCTGCCGGAGATTGCGGTTAGTGGCCGCTACCAGCCGCACGTCTACCTTGGTAGGCTTGGTGTCGCCGAGCTTGGTGAACTGTTGCAGCTCCAGCACCCGCAGAAACTTGGCTTGCACGTTCAGCTCCAGCTCGCCGATTTCATCCAGGAACAGCGTGCCGCCGTGCGCTTCTTCGAGCAAGCCTTTTTTGTCGGCCAGCGCGCCCGTGAAAGCGCCTTTCTTGTAGCCAAAAAGCTCACTTTCCAGCAAGTCTTTGGGGAAGGCCGAGCAGTTGACGGCCACGAAGGGCTTGCTTTTGCGCCCGCTGGCCTGGTGCAAGGCCTGGGCAAACAGCTCCTTGCCCGCGCCAGTGGGGCCTTCGAGCAGCACGGTGCTGTCGGTGGGCGCTACCTGCCGGGCCAGGGTTTGGGCGCGGCGCAGGGCGGGCGCTTCGCCTATCATCGTCTCGAAGGTGTGCTGGCCCTGGCTCATGCGCCGTTCGAGCTCGGCCACGCGGCGGCGTAGGCGGGCTTTTTCGGCGGCGCGCTCCACCACTACCACCAGCTGCTGCTCAAAATCGCCCTTCGTGAGGTAGTCAAACGCGCCCTGCTTCATGGCCCGCACCCCGTCGGGGATGGTGCCGAAGGCCGTGAGCAGCACTACCTCGGCCTCGGGCGCGAGCGCCTTGAAGCGGGGCAGCAGGTCCACGCCGTGGGCATCGGGCAGCTTCACGTCGCTCAGCACCACCAGTACCTCGGCGGCGTGCTGGCCCAGCAGCGCCAGGCCGCGGTAGGCGTCGGGGGCTTGCAATACGGTGTAGCCTTCCAGCTCCAATACTTGCGCCAGCAGCTGGCGCAGGCGCGCTTCGTCGTCGATGAGGAGCAGGGTTCCGGTAGGCACTTTGTTGAGTTTTGAATTAGGAGTTCAAAGTTATGAGTTGGGTGGGCCGTATTTTTGGCTTATGCTGAAACGCCTCCATCTGAAGAATTTCACCGTTTTCGCCGACGCCGACTTTGAGTTTAGTCCGGGGCTGAACGTGCTGGTCGGCACCAATGGCACTGGGAAGAGCCACGTGCTGAAGGTGGGGTATGCGGTGGAAGCCGTTCGTGCAGAGATAGAAGCAGGTAAAATGACAGGAGTAGAGAGGGTATTCATAGAATCGTATTCTCAAGAAAGCAGCGTTCCCTGGGGTGTCAGGTTGATAAGAATACTTCCCGAATTATTTACCTCAGATATAAAAAATCTTATTAGAAATGGGAATACGGTTAGAGAATGCAGTGTTGAAGTGTATTTTAATTATGAAGGAAAACTAGGGTTTAAGTTGTATGAGAATAATCAGATAACTGTTAGTGAAAATGAAGTTAACTTCTCTGGTGTGCTGGAATCAAACGCTAAAAACTTTTCTTTCCCTGTATTCATCCCTGCTAAAGAAATATTGACTTTAAGCTGGATGATTCCAGCTTCGGAACAATTAATCGCACCAATTGAGCAGAATTATCTCGACTTACTTGGACAATTGCATCGTCTCCCTCTCCGCAATCCTGTACCAATCGATGCAATTGCAGCTATCACCAGCATCTTAGGTGGAGAATTGCGTGAGGAGGAAAATAAATATTACCTAGTTGACAAAACTGGACGACGAACGAACATAAGTATGGTCGCTGAAGGCCTTCGCAAATTCGGGACGCTACAAAAGCTGCTGACTAACGGTAGCTTGACTAAAAACACCACACTCTTTTGGGACGAGCCCGAAGCCAACCTAAATCCCGCGCTCCTGCGCAAGCTCGCCGCCATTCTCGCCGAATTAGCCCGTCAGGGTTTCCAGATAATTCTGGCTACGCATAGCACGGATTTACTCAAAGAATTCCACATCCTGTCGCGGCAAAAAGATGCCCAGCCGCTGCCGATAAAGTATTTTGGACTTAATGCGGAACCGGGCGAAGCCACGAGGATTGTTAGCACCGACAACTTTGAGCACTTGCCGGATGTCGTAGCGCTGGAAGCGGAACTAGCGCAAGTGGATGAGCTAGACGCCATTTTTGCCAGAGAAGACCGGGAGC
>JAKONR010000182.1 GCA_022701825.1 Hymenobacteraceae bacterium
CGGCTGGCAAGCTAACGCTTACCCTACATCCTTGGCCGTTTTATAAAAGCGGGCGCCGTACAAAAACACCACCACGTAGCAGATAATGGGCAGGTAGTAGGCGTGGGCCACGCTGGTATTGGCCACCGGGCCCATGACAAAGCGCGGAAACAGCGCGGCCCCCCCCACGCCCATCACGATGAAGGACGAGGCCAGCTGCTTGTGCCGGCCCAGGTCTTTGAGGCCGAGGCTATAAATAGTGGGGAACATGATGCTGAAAAAGAAGTTGAGCCCGATGAGCGCGCCAAACGACACCCAGCCCGCGTGCTGCGCCACCACCACGCAGAGGCCCATGTTGCAGAGCGCGGCCGCCGCCAGTAGTTTGTTGGGCGCGATAAAGCGCATGAGGTAGGTGCCCAAAAAGCGCCCCAGCATCATGCACACCAGGCTGAGGGAGAAGAAATACGCGGCCACCTCGCCCACTAGGTGCGGCAGGCCCGGCGCCAGCGCCACGGTGCGCTCCAGGAGCGTGCCCACCTGCCAGAACCCGTGGATGGCCTCGCCCGGCCGCAGGGCCATGTAGTCGGTGCCGTAGTTGATGAAGTAGGCCCAGGTGCCGCCCTGCGCCGCCGTGTTGAAGAGCTGCGCCACGCAGGCCCACTTAAAATTGGGGTGGTCGAACAGGCCCCTTTCGGGGCCGGGGGCGGCCAGCGCCGGGGCATCGGTAGTGGCCGCCTCGGCGGCCGGGTGCTCATCAAAGAGCGGGGGCACCTTCACGAAGGCAAACAGCAGCCCGATGCTGCCCACCACCGTGCCGATGATGGTGTAGAGGGTTTTCACGGCCGACAAATCGCCCGCCGTGTGGGTGCCGCGCAGCACGAAGTAGCCGCCGATGAGCGGCCCCGACACCGCACCGATGCCGTTGATGGCGTGGGAAAAGGTGATGCGCTGGTCGGAGCTGGCCGGGTCGCCGAGGCCATCCAAGAAAGGGTGCGCCACCGCCTCCAGCGTGCCCAGGCCGCAGGCCAGCACAAAGAGGGCCCCCAGCAGCAAGGTAAAGGAAGCCGCATTGGCGGCCGGAATCATGAGAAAAGCTCCCAGGGCGTACAGCCCCAAACCCAGGATAACGCCCTTCTGGTAGCCGAAGCGCTTCATAAACCAACCGGCGGGCAGGCCCATGATAAAATAGGCCCCGAAGGTGGCGGCCTGCACGTAGGCCGAGTTGGCCTTGCTCACGTGCAGCACCTGCTGCACGTGCTTGTTGAGCACGTCGGCCATGGTCACGCCCAGGCCCCAGAGCATAAAGAGCGAGACCACGAAGATGAACGTGAGCACGTAGCGCCGCTCGGTGAAGGGCGCGCGCGTGGTAGGCGGGGACGCCGTAAGAGTAGGAGTGGGCATAGCCAGCAAAAGAAGGGCGCCCCGGCCGAAGTGCCGGGGGTAGTCCAGGGGTTAACTGCGGGGCCGCGTTTTAGTTGGGGAGGCTGTTGCGCGGACTTTGTAGTCCGCGACACGAGCGGGATAAAGCTGTAGCGTATAATCGTCGCGCAACAGGTGCCCGCCGCGCCCGTCGCGGACTACAAAGTCCGCGCAACAGGTGCCCGCGCCCTACCGCCCCAAATACCGACCCAGCCCCGAAATATCCGTGATGCTCAACTCCCGCGCCTGCTCGCCGCGCATCAAGAGGCAGTAAGCATTGTTGAAGCCGAGGGGGGCGCGCCAGGCCAGGCCGTAGCGCCGGCCAAACTCGCGCTGCACGTACTGGTACACGGCATCGGGCCGGCCGCCGAGCGAGTCGAGCACCGCCGCCGAGGGCTGTAGCAGCACTTGCAGGCCGGTGCCCGTGTACTCGGGATACATATCGATGCTGCCGCCGCGCAGCGCCTCAAAGCAGATGGTGGTGCCGCCCAGCCCGGTTTTGGTTTCCACCGCCAGGTCGGTATTGCCCCGAATAAGGGCGGCGTACATTTCGATAAGAATATACTGCTCGGCAAAGATTTTGGAACCCAGCCGCACCACCGGCGCGCCGGGCCGCAACGGGCGCGGGGCCCGGTAGAGGCCCCGGCGGCGCAGCCAGGCCAGGGCCACGGCCTGGGGGTCGCGGTGCAGGTAATCGACCTGATAATTTAAAAGTGTCATGGCCGAGTCGGGCAGCTGGCCGCTGAGCTGGTCGAGCACCGGCCCCAGCTCGGGGTGGGCGCGCAGCAGGGCGGGGCGCAGCACGGGCGCGCAGTAGTAGGGCGGCAGGGCGTGGCGGTCGTCGCGCAGCACACGCAGGCCATACGCCCGGATGCGGCCATCGGTGCTGTAGCCGTCGATGACCTCCACGTGGCCGTCGCGCAGGGCCTCGTAGACCAGGGCGGGGGCCAGCATATCATACGGCAGCTGCCCCAGCCCGTAGCGGTGGCTGAGGCCCGGCAGGCAGTCGGCCCGCTTGATAAACTCGGGGCTGAAGGCCGCGTGCAGGGTGGGGCGGGCGGCGGCGGCGCCCCCCGCCGGCCACCAGTAGGCCAGGGCTCCCAGGGGCAGAGCCACCAGCAGGGCTTGGCCCACGCGCCGCAGCTGCCGGGCCGATAGTTTTTCTAGCGCGCCCAGGCCCGCATCGAAGGCCAGGGCCAGCCCCGCCGACGGGATGGCCCCCGCCAGCAGCATCACGGGGTTATTGAGCGAAATGCCCTCAAAAATAAACTCGCCCAGGCCGCCCGCCGCCACGTAGGCGGCCAGCGTGGCTACCCCCACGTTGATGACGGTAGCCGTGCGGATGCCCGCCATAATGACGGGCAGGGCGAGCGGCAATTGCACCTTTCGCAGCACCTGCCCATCGGTGAAGCCCAGCCCGCGCGCGGCCTCCACCACGGCCGGCGGTACCCCCTCGATGCCGGCCACGGTATTACGGATAATGGGCAGCAGCGAGTACAGCAGCAGCGCCACCAGCGCCGGCCGCGCCCCAATGCCCAGGAAGGGAATAAGAAAGCCCAGCAGGGCAATGCTGGGCACGGTCTGAAGCACACCGGCCGCCCCCAGCACGAGGCCACGCCAGCGCGGGTGCCGCGTGAGCCACACGCCCAGCGGCCCGGCCACCGCCACGCCCAGCAGCAGCGCCCCGGCCACCAGGCGCAGGTGCTGCACGGTTTGTTGGCCCAGCTTGGCGGCCTGCGTGTGCCAGAAATTAAAAAGGTCGACTAGCATGGAAAGTTGGGTAAAATGCGCGCAGTGTTTTGCCGTGCTAACCCGCAGTGTTTCGTAGTGTTTGAATGGTTTAACACGGCGAAGCACTGCGGGTTAACACGGCGAAACACTGCGCGAAAAGTCTAGCAGTTTTCTCCCAAAGCCCGCCCAAAAGCCGCCAGTAGCTGCGGCAGCGTGAGGACTACCCGCGTGCCATCGGGCAGGGCCACGGCCAGGGTGGCGGGCTCCCGGCGTGGCGCGCCGAACTCCCGGCGTGGCGCGCCGGGCTCCCGGCGTGGCGTGCCGGGCCCCCGGCGTGGCGCGCCGGGCTCCCGGCGTGGCGCGCCGGGCCCCCGGCGTGGCGTGCCGGGCCCACGGCGTGGCGTGCCGGGCACTCCGCTGACTTCAGCGGGAAGCTCACCGGCTACTGAAAATGCCGCCGCCGGTTCTTCTGGGTCAAGCAAGGTGTCAAGGGCATCCTGCACGCTGGCCGTGAGGGGCAGCAGGGGCAGCGGGGCCTCGGCGGCGGCGGGCGGGGTGCCCCAAAACGGCTGCACCTCGCCCAGCGTAGTTACGCGCAGCTGCAAGGCCAGGCGCTCGGCCGCGAAGAAGCTGCGCACAAAGTCGTTGGCGGGGTGCAGCAGCAGCTCGCGGGGCGGGCCAAGCTGCTGAATGTGGCCGCGGTCGAGCAGCAAAATGCGGTCGGCCAGCTCGAAGGCTTCCTGCACGTCGTGGGTCACGAGTACCACGGTTTTGCGGCGCAGCTCGTCGAGCTCCCGAAAGTCGCGGCGCACGGCGGCCCGCGTAAGCGGGTCGAGCGCCCCAAAGGGCTCATCGAGCAAAATCACGGGCGGGTCGGCGGCCAGGGCGCGGGCCAGCCCCACCCGCTGCTGCTGCCCCCCCGAGAGCTGCGCCGGCAGCATACCCCCAAAGCGGGTGGCAGGCAGGTGCAGGCGGTCGAGCAGCGCGGTAGTGCGGGCGGCCGTGGCGGCGGCCGGCTGGCCGAGCAAACCGGGCACGAGGCCCACATTCTGGGCCACGGTGAGGTGGGGCAAAAGGCCGACTTGCTGAATGACGTAGCCAATGCCCCGGCGCAACTCTTCGGGGCGCTGCTGGCGCACGTCGCGGCCGTTGAGCTCAATAGTGCCCTCATCGGGCTCGATGAGGCGGTTGAGGGTTTTGAGCAGGGTGGTTTTGCCGCAGCCGCTGGGGCCGAGCAGCACCAGCGTTTCGCCCGCGGCTACTTCAAAGGAAATGTTATCGACCACCACCTGCGCCCCGAAGCGCTTGGTGAGGTGCGAGACGCGAATAACGGGACCGGGCAAAACAGCGGAGATAAGGAGAAGTAGGAGCGAAGCCCCCGCCGCCAAGATACGGCGGCGGTAGGCGGGGGGCGGAGGCGCTAGCAGGGTAGGGTGACGCTCACCGCCTGTCATGCTGCGCGCAGCGAAGCATCTCGCTCGCACCGTTGCTTGCGCAAGGGGGTACTACATCACGCGAGATGCTTCGCTGCGCGCAGCATGACAGGCGGTGGGCCGCTGCCCACCCCCGCCCACCCCGGCCGGGCGGTTGGCCTGTTTATTGCCGCCGCCATACGCCAGCGGCGCGGCCCCGCGTTAGCCCCGCGCGGCCCCCACGCAACTACCGCGCATTTTCTCGTTACTTTTGACCGCGTGCGGCGCGGTGGCCCGGTTTTGGGGCCGCATTCCGCGCGTCATTGCCGCGTCTTTTCCATGAAGCACCTACCCCGGCTCGCGCTGGCGGCTGGCCTGGCGGCCCCGCTGGCGCTGGCTTCTGCCCCCGCCCACGCCCAGCAAACCCTCACCGCCACCGCCGCCGAGCGCTACTACCAGGAGGGGCTCGACCTCTTCGACCGCCAGCAGTATGGCGCCGCCCAGCAGGCCATGCAGCAGTACCTGCGCGAGGCCCCCCAAAAGGTGGGTGAGCAAAACGGCCCCGCCGCCATAACCGGCCGCCAGGAGCGCCTGGCCGATGCCGAGTACTACTACGCCGTGAGCGGCCTCTACCTGCTGCACCCCGATGCCGAGGGGCTCATCCTGGATTTTGCCGAGCGCCGCGACGCGCACCCCCGAGCCGCGGTGGCGTACTTCGAGTTGGCCAAGTTTTATTTTGACCAGGGCAACTACGCGCAGGCCAGCGCTTATTTCCAGAAGGTGGCCCCTGCCAACCTCAGCCAGGCCCAGCGC
>JAKONR010000224.1 GCA_022701825.1 Hymenobacteraceae bacterium
ATGACGGCCGCGCTCGGCCGCTTTGGCCCCTACATCCGGCACGACAGCAAGTTTTACTCGCTCACCAAGGAGCAAGACCCGCACACCATCACGGGCGAGGAGGCGGTAACGCTCATCGAAGCTAAGCGCAAAGCCGACGCCGAGAAGCTGATTAAGAGCTTCCCCGAAAACCCCGAAATTCAGGTGCTCAATGGCCGTTTCGGTCCTTACATCGTGGCGGGCAAGAAAAACGTGAAGATTCCGAAAGGTGAAGAACCCACCGAATTGACGCTGGAGCGCTGCCTGGAGCTAGCCGCCGCCACTCCCGACAAGCCCGCCAAGGGTGGCCGCTTCGGCAAAAAAGCCGCCGCCGAGAAGCCCGAAAAAGAAGCCGACGCCCCCGCCAAAAAGGCGGCCAAAGTGCCCGCCGCGAAGAAGACCACCGCCGCTAAAAAACCGGCGGCTAAAAAAGCTACCGCCCCTAAAGCCGCTGCCGCTAAAAAGCCGGCCGCCCCCAAAAAAGCCGCCGCTGCCAAGTAGCTCCGCGCCTACTCACCGCCTACGAGCCCCGCCCACCGGCGGGGCTTTTTGCGTGCGGGCCAGCGGGCACGCACCAAAAAAGCGGGGGTGGTCGTTTGTCGTTTTTCGCTTTCTATGCGCCTTATTTTACTTGCCGCCCGCGCTGCTGCGCTACCAGTATCTTTTGTAGCGGCGGTGGCTTGGGCTGCTCAGTCGCCAGCGGTTGCCCCGCCTACGTATCCGTGGCTGGCTACCCTGCCTATCGCGGCCCAAAGCCTGGCCGCCCGCTTTGGGCCGCCGCCCGGCTGCCGGCGCGTGGCCGTGGCCGCCGGCTCGTGGGGCGCGTGGCTGCGGGGGCTACCGCTGCGGGCGGCGGGCACGCCGGCGCGTTTATTCAATGGCAAGCTGAAAGACAACCAGGCCGTGGTAGCGGCGGTGGTCGACATCGACCCCGGCACCAAAGACTTGCAGCAGTGCGCCGACGCTGTGATGCGGCTGCGGGCCGAGTATTTGTTCAGCCAGAATTTCAATAAAATCCATTTCCACCTCACCACGGGCTACGATGCCTGGTTTTCGGACTACGTGGCGGGCCGCACGTTTCAGGTAAAAGGCGAGGACGTAACGGCCGCCCCCAAAGCCGCCGAGGCCCCGACCCACGCAGCGCTGCAACGCTACCTGCTGCCGGTATTTGGCTACGCGGGCACGCTTTCGCTACGCCGCGAGCTGCGCCCGGTGCCGCTGGCCGAAGTGCGCCCCGGCGACGTGCTTATCCACGGCGGGCGGCCCGGCCACGCCGTGCTGGTGGCCGACGTGGCCGAAAACACGCGTACCGGCCAGCAGTATACGCTACTAGTGCAGAGCTACATGCCGGCCCAGAACATCCACGTGCTGCGCAACGTGGCGCACCCGGCGCTGGGCGCATGGTTTGCCGTGCCAGGGCCGGCCGAGGCGGAGGTCGAAACGCCGGAATGGACGTTTGCCCGCGAAGAGCTGGGGCGGTTTGAGTAAGGGCAGGTTGTAGCATAAGCTTCAGCTTGCGCGCGAGCGCAGCGAGCAGGGCGTGCGCGAACGTTGGTGAGCGCGGCTGCTCGCTGCGCTCGCCCGCAAGCTAAAGCTTACGCTACACTGAAACCGCCGTAATTTGCGGCTTCCGGCCGCTTTTTCGATGAATCTGTTTTCCTACGCCACCTTGGCCAGCTACGAGTGGCAGCACCCCAAGCTGCTGCTGCTGCTCGGGCTGGTGCCCCTACTGCCGCTGCTGCGCTGGCTGCTGGCGCGCCGGCGGCGGCAGGTGGTGGTGGCCTTCGGGCCGGGCGGCCTGCGGCCCGACTGGCGCGCGCTGCTGCGCTTCGTGCCCGATGTGGTGCTGAGCCTCGCGCTGGCCTTGCTGGTGCTGGCCGCCGCCCGCCCGCAGCGGGCCAGCGAGCAGCTAACCCAAACGGGCCGGGGCATCGACATCGTGCTGGCCCTCGACGTATCGGCCAGCATGGAGCTCGAAGACCTCAAGCCCACGCGCCTCGAAGCGGCCAAGCGCCTGGCCCGCAGCTTTGTACAGCAGCGCGCCGGCGACCGGCTCGGGCTGGTGGCCTTTGCCGGGCAGGCCTACTCGCTGGTGCCGCTCACTACCGATTATGACTTGCTGCTTACGAACTTAAACAGCCTCAAGCCCGGCCTGATTGAAGAAGACGGCACGGCCATCGGCACGGCGCTGGGCGTGGTTATCAACCGCTTGCGCGAGTCCACGGCCCGCTCGAAGGTGTGCCTACTGCTCTCGGATGGTGAGAACACGGCCGGCAACCTCGACCCGCTGCTGGCCGCGCAGCTGGCCCATGCCTACGGCGTGCGGCTCTACACCATTGGGCTGGGCGAGGATGGCTTCGTCCCCTACGGCCGCGACTCGACCACCGGCAAGCCCCGCTACGTGCAAACCCGCCTCGACGAAACCACCATGCGCCAGCTGGCGCAGGCCGCCGACGGGCGCTTTTTCCGGGCCACCGACAACAAGGCGCTGGGCCAGGTTTTTGGCGACATCAACAAGCTCGAAAAATCAGACATCCGCACCCAACGCTTTCGCAGCGTGGAGGATTTTTACCGCCCCTACCTCGGCTGGGGCCTCGTGCTGTGGCTGCTGTGGCTGGGCCTGAAAAGCACGTTTATGAACAACATTCTGGAAGACTGATTTATCAGTAGGGTGCGGGGCTTGCCCCCGCCCGACGTTGTTCAGCTTACCAGTCGAACACGCTATAACTACTAAACAACGCTGGGCGGAGGTAGGCTCCGCATCTTACTACAAATGTCTATCGCTGAAAATATTGCCGCTATCGAGCAAACCCTGACCGGCACCGCCGCCCGGCTGGTCGTCGTGACCAAAACCCACCCCGTCGAGCGCCTGCGCGAGGCCTACGCAGCCGGGGCACGCATTTTTGGTGAAAACCGGGTGCAGGAAATGGCCGCCAAGCAGCCCGAGCTGCCGGCCGATGTGGAGTGGCACCAAATCGGGCAGCTGCAAACCAACAAGGTGAAGTACCTGGCCGCTTTCGTGCACACCGTGCAGAGCGTGGACAGCCTGCGCCTGCTGCTGGAGATGGAAAAGCACGCCGCTAAGCACCAGCGCGTTATCAACGGCTTGCTGCAATTTCACATCGCGCAGGAAGAAACCAAAACCGGCCTCAGTCTGCCCGAAGCCGAGGAGATTCTAAACTCGGAAGAATTGAAGAACCTGCGGCACGTGCGCCTGACGGGCGTGATGGGCATCGCCACCCACTCGCCCGACGAGGCGGTAGTGCGAGGCGAGTTTCGGCAACTGCGGCAGTATTTTGAGCACCTGAAAGGGCGCTATTTTGCACAGGATGAGTCTTTCCGCGAAATATCGATGGGCATGAGCGCCGACTACCCGCTGGCCGTGGCCGAGGGCAGCACGCTGGTTCGGGTGGGTAGCGCCATTTTTGGCAGCCGGGGGTAATCCTGTAAAACGGAGTGGCACTCCGTTTCGCGCTAGGTAGGCCCAGGCGCGGAAACGGAGCGCCACTCCGTTTTACACTTCTCAATGGAACAGCATTTTACTACTACCCGCACCGCCCGCTACGAGCAGTTGGGCGAACCCACAGCCGCCACGCGCCAGCTGTGGCTAGTGGCGCACGGCTACGGACAGCTGGCAGCGTATTTCAGCCGGCATTTCCGGTCACTGCACGAGGCCGACCCGGCGGGCACGGTTATCGTAGCGCCCGAGGCGCTGTCGCGCTTCTATCTCGCGGGCACCGGCGGCCGGGTCGGCGCCTCGTGGATGACCACCGCCGACCGCCTCGCCGAAATAGCTGACCAGGCCGCCTACCTCGACGCGCTACTGGCCCACCTGCTCGCCGCCTGCCCGCCCGGCGTGCGCGTAACGGTGCTGGGCTTCTCGCAGGACACGGCTACCGTGAGCCGCTGGCTCGCCGCCCGCCCCGACGGCTGGCGCCCGCACCAGCTGATACTGTGGGCCGGCGACTTTCCGGCCGATATTGAGGTCGCAGCCGCTCAGCGGCTCCTTCGAGGGCTGCCCGTGGCGCTGGTCAGCGGCGAGCAGGATGAATATGTAGCCCCCGAAAAATTGGCGACTCAGGCCCAAACGCTGCGTCTGCACGGCGCGCAGGTTATAACCCAGAGCTTTGCGGGCAGGCACACGATGCACCCGCCGCTCCTGCGGCAGTTGCACGCAGCGGTGTAGCGTGGGCTTTCAGCCCGCGAGTGAAGCACCTATCAACTCGCGGACGGAAAGTCCGCGCTACTGCTGGCGGCGCACGGTAGCTGCGGCCGCCTGCGCGGCCGGGAAAATGATAACCTCCGCAATTTGCACGTGCGGCGGGCGCGTGACCATGAACTGGATGAGGTCGGCTACGTCTTCGGCGCGCAGGGGCTGCACGCCTTTGTAGACGTTGGCCGCTTTTTCTTCGTCGCCCTTGAAGCGCACTTCCGAAAACTCGGTTTCGACCATGCCGGGCGCCACCTCGGCCACTCGGATACCCTTGGGTAGCAAGTCGATACGCATGGTGCGCGTGAGCATATTCACGGCCGCCTTGGAGGCGCAGTACACGTTGCCGTTGGCGTAGGCTTCGTGGCCGGCTATCGAGCCGATGTTTACGATAAAGCCGCCCTCGCCCATGCGCGGCAGCGCGGCCCGGCTCACGTAGAGCAAGCCCTTCACGTTGCCGTCCATCATGGCGTCCCAGTCAGCCACGTCGCCTTCCTGTATCGGGCTCAGGCCGTGAGCGTTGCCGGCGTTGTTGATGAGCACGTCGACGTGCCCAAATTCGGCTGGCAGCCCGGCTACAGCCGCATCCACGGCGGTGCGGTCGCGCACGTCAAAGGTTAGAATGTGTACCGGCGTGGGGGCCAGCTCGGCGGCCAGCGCCTCTAAGCGCTCGCGGCGGCGGCCGGTTACGACCAGTTGAAAATCAGCCTTAGCCAGCGCCACGGCCGTAGCCCGGCCGATACCCGATGATGCGCCGGTGATGAATGCAGTCTTTTTCATTTAACAGTTATCGATTAACATCTAACAGCCCTGCTGGTAGTCTAAGAAAAACCGGCAGGCTTGCCTATTCTACTGCTAGGGCTGTTAAATGTTAATTGATAACTGTTAAATGACCTTATTCAATGTTCAAATACAGCGTAACCGTGTTGGTACGCAGGCTCTGCAACGCGCCGCTGTAGCGGTTATTCTGCGGCTCCAGAATATTGCGCAGGCCGTGCGAGAAACGCAATTCCGGACCAAACTTGAAGTACGGGTAAAATAAATCCAGCCCAAAGCCATATTCCAGCAGCAAGTCAGTTCTGGTGACCTTGAGCTGATTAATCTGCGGCGTATTCTGGCGCTGCGTTACGGCGTAGCTGGGCTTGATGCCGGCTATCATGTACACGCGGGTATTGCGGCGGCGCTGCGACTGGTACTTGAGCAGCAGCGGCAGTTCCAGCTGGGTGGTGGCGACTTCCTGGGTGCGCACGGTATCGGGCATTCCGGCGGTGCGGGCCACAAACTCGACCCGGCGCGTCATAAAGCTCAGGCCGGGCGCGAAGCGCAGGTGAAACGGCGTGCGCGGGCTGCCCAGCCGAATATCATTCAGAAAGTAAACCCCCAAGCCGGGGCTGACGACCGCGTTGGCCGTAAAGCTCCGCCCCTGCTGGATATTCTGGATATACGTATCTGACTGCTCGATGTAGAACCGTGAAAAGCTCGGCGCGATGCTCAGGCCCGGCCGGTAAAACCGCTCATTGTAGTTAGCCAGGTTTTCGACGGTAATGCCCTTGATGCGGCCTTTTTTGGTGCGGTCGATGGCGTCGCTGCGCTTGCGCTGAGCCAGCGCCGGGCCGGCGGCCAGCAGCAGCCCCAGCAGCGCCAGCCAGCCCCAGGTGCCTACTTGCGCGCGGTGTAAATGGAGCTGATGCCGAACGTGAGGGGTTGCCATGCAGGAGAAGTAAAGCCGACGCGGCGCAGAATGGCCACGAAATCGGCACCGTCGGGGAAAGCCTGCACCGATTCGGGCAGATAGGTGTACGCGGCCTGGTCTTTGGAAATAACCTTGCCAAAGACCGGCAACACCCGACTGAAATAAAAATTGTAGGCTTGCTTGAGAGGAAACGCCGTGGGCTTGCTGAATTCCAGGATAACCAGCTGCCCACCGGGCCGCAACACACGGTGCATCTCGGCCAGCCCGCGCTCGAGGTGCGCAAAGTTGCGCACGCCAAACGAGGCCGTTACCGCGTCGAAGGTATTATCCTCAAACGGCAGGTTTTCTGAGTCGGCCAGCTCTAGCTGAATGCGGTGGCTCAGCTTCTTGGCTTCCAGCTTCTGGCGGCCGATTTCCAGCATCCCGGCCGAAATATCCACGCCCG
>JAKONR010000232.1 GCA_022701825.1 Hymenobacteraceae bacterium
GCGGCGGCCCACCAGGCGGTTGAACAGGGTGGACTTGCCCACGTTGGGGCGGCCCACTATTGCAATGGTATTCATGTAGTTGGCTCCAGCCGCCGGCCCGACCAATGGCGCGGCAGTACCCGGAGTAAGTAAGTGGATAATGGTCGATGTTGCGCGGACTTTGTAGTCCGCGTTGGTGTCATGCTATACGCGGACTACAAAGTCCGCGCAACTTTACTGATACCCAAAGCGGGTAAGGGCCTTAGCATCGGTGCGCCAGTTCTCGTTCACTTTCACGAACAATTCCAAGAACACTTTTTTCTGGAAAAACTTCTCCATTTCCTCGCGCGCCCAGGTGCCGACCTTTTTCAAGGCCTCACCTTTGGCCCCGATGATGATGCCTTTCTGGCTGTTGCGCTCCACGTAAATGACGCCGCGAATGCGGATAATGTCGTCGTCTTCCTTGAACTCCTCGATGGCCACTTCGCAGCTGTAGGGCACTTCCTTTTTATAAAGCTTGAAGATTTTTTCGCGTACCATTTCGGCGGCGAAGAAGCGCTCAGGTTTATCAGTAAGCTCGTCTTTGGGGTAGTAGGGCGGGTGGATGGGCAGGCTGTCGAGGGCCAGTTGCAACACCTTCTCGGTGCCAAAGGCATTGAGCGCCGAGATGGGCAGCACGTCGGTAGCGTTAGGCAGCTGCTCTTTCCAGTAGGCTAGCTTGGCTTCGACCTCGGCCTGGTCGGCCTGGTCTATCTTGTTGACCAAGATATAGATGGGCGTATCCTGGGTTTTGCGCAGGCGCTCGACCACGGGCTCCTCGTCGTGCTTTTCGTAGATGTCGGTGACGAATAATATCACGTCGGCATCTTCTAAGGACGAGTACACGAAGGCCATCATGGCGTTGTGCAGCTCATATTTGGGCTGGATGATGCCGGGCGTATCGGAGTAAACGAGCTGGAAATCGTCGCCATTGAGAATGCCCAGGATGCGGTGGCGCGTGGTCTGGGCCTTGCTCGTGACGATGCTCAGGCGCTCACCCACTAAGGCGTTCATCAGCGTGGACTTGCCGACGTTGGGCTTGCCGATGATGCTGACGAAGCCGGCACGGTGGGGCTTAGGTTCGGGGTTCACGTAAGATAGAGTTTTGATTTTGAGGCCGCAAAGGTACGGCTTCTTTGGGCGGTTAGCTGCTGGCCGTTAGCTATTAGCTTTTTTTGTAGGCGAATTATAGCCTAAACCCAGCGTTTTTGGTTAAAGTGACAGTTCCTACAAAACAGGCCGCAGGGCGCTAGCTACCGGCTTCTCAAAAAGCCAACAGCTAACCGCCAAAGGCCAACAGCTATAAAAAAATGCCTACCCCCGCCCGCCGCATTGGCCTGCTCTTGGTCAACCTAGGCACGCCCGACTCGCCCCAAACCAGCGACGTGCGCCGCTACCTCAACGAATTTCTCACCGATGGCCGCGTGGTCGACATGCCCGCTGCCGTGCGCTACCCGCTCTTCAAGGGGCTCGTAGTGCCGCTACGCGCCCCCAAATCGGCCAAAATCTACCAGGAATTGTGGGATGCCGAGCGCGGCTCGCCGCTGCTCTTCCACGGCCTCGACCTGAAAGCGGCCGTGCAAACGGCCCTAGGCGACGAGTATGTGGTAGCCTTCGGGATGCGCTACCAGAAGCCCAGCATCGAAACGGCGCTGGCCGAGTTGCGCGATGCGGCCGTGGACCGCATCGTGGTGTTGCCGCTGTTTCCGCAGTACGCCTCGGCCAGCACCGGCTCGGTGCAGGAGAAGGTGATGGACATCGTAAAAGACTGGTGGATAGTGCCGAGCATCAATTTCATCAGCTCCTTTGCCGACGAGCCGGGCTTCATCGCCAGCCTCGTGCGGCGCGGCAAGGAAGAGATGGCCAAGGGTGACTACGACCATTTTGTGTTCAGCTACCACGGCATCCCGGAGCGGCACGTGCTGAAAGGCAGCTTTAAGGGCTACTGCCAGCTGGGCAAGTGCTGCAACACCTATAATAAGAACAACCGCTATTGCTACCGGGCGCAGTGCTTTGCCACCTCGCGCCTGCTGGCCCAGGGCCTAGGGCTGCGCGACGACCAATATACCGTCTCCTTCCAGAGCCGCCTGCAGAGCCGCCTGCGCGACCCCTGGCTGCAACCCTATACCGACGAGGTGCTGGCCGAATACCCGGCCAAGGGCATCAAAAAAGTGCTCGCCTTTTCGCCTGCCTTCGTGGCCGACTGCCTCGAAACGACCATCGAAGTAGGCGTGGAGTTCAAGGAGCTATTCGAGGAAAAAGGCGGCGAGCACTGGCAACTAGTACCCTCGCTCAATTCGGAGCCCTATTGGGTAGAAGCGGTGGCGGAAATGGTGCGGGCTAACTAATTACTAGCTAACATATAACGTCTGTCATGCTCATCTGGCGGCCACGCAGTGAAGCATCTCTACCGCACCGTTGAGTAGTGCGATAGAGATGCTTCACTGCGTGGCCGCCAGATGAGCATGACAGACGTTAGGCGCTAGCGTTGTTGCCTAACGCCCGCTGCATGGCGTCCTCAAACTCGGTGGGCAAGATAAAATCCACGAACGTTGGGTAGGTGCTCACCGTGTCGCGGCGCAGCGCCGTGACGAATACGCTGTTACCCTCCGTGTCCAAATTCACGGCCTCTAAGGGCAGCAGAATCTGGGTTTCGGCGTGCGGGGCGGGCGTGGGCACGCCGGGCAGGCCCCGCGCTAGCTCGACATTGAGGTAAAGTACGCGCTGCGATTCGGGGTCAACCAGCAGTTCTAGCACGGTGCCAAAAGCTTGGCCGTCGCCACCGCGCACGGTCCAGCCGCGGGGGTCGGGGTCGCCGGTGGCCATTTCAAACGTTGGCAGGTCGCGCAGGCGGCGCAAAACGGGGCTAGGCATAGCGAGTAGCGTTAAAGAATATCTTTGGCAGGATAGCTCAGCGTGTTGAGCAAGGTTGCTACCTGAGCCAAATAGGCGCTATTTTGGGCCTGCTCGGCGGTGGTGGCATCGCGGCCCGATAGCTGGTTGGCCTGCTGTAGCAAGGTGCTGGCCTCGGCTTCGAGGTTGGGGTAGCCTTTTTGCTGCACCGCCAGCAGCAGGCTGGCGGCAGCCACGAGGCCGGGGCGCAGGCTGGCGGCGGGGTCGTTGTCTGCGAGCCGCGAGGTAGCGCTGGTGAAGTTGTCGCGCTGCTCGCGGATGGCGGCATCGTCGCGCAGGTCGGCGCGGTCGGCGAGTTGCGTGAGCTGCGGCGCCAGCTCCAGCAGCCGCACGCGGGCGGGCGAGGCGCTGCCCAGTGGCGGGCTGGTTTCGAGCGAGTCGCCGGGCGGCGGGGTGGCGCGGGCGTCGGCGGCCGGCGAGTTGGGGGCCAGCGTATCGGTGGGGGCGGGCGCGGCGGTGGTGGCCGGGGTAGTCGCGGGCTCGTCGGCCGGCTCGGGGCGTAGATAAAAGTAGGCTGCTACGGCCAGTACGAGTACGGCCAAGGCCACCAGCAGCCAGGGGCTGGGGGCCGGTTTTTTGGGTTGAATACGAAGCTCGGCCATATATAAAGAGGAGGTTGGCGAAAACTTACGCAACCGGGCAAAAAGTAGTTAGCCGGCCAGCACGCGGCGGGCCAGGCGGGCGCGCAGCCACGCTTCGGCCGCCGCCTGCTCGCTAAACATTTCGACCTCAAACTTACCTTTGATGCGCGCCCGCAGCGCGGCGGCCGACTGCGCCGACATGGCCTCCGCATTGTCGAGGTGGGCCCAGTAGCGCACGCCGCACTGCACGGCGTGGGGCACCCACACTTGTTCGAGCCAGTCGAGCGAGTTGTCCCAGCGGCCCACTAGGTGGCGGTTGTCGTTGAGCACGGCGTGCAGGCGCTGCTTCTGCATCCAGTTGAGGTAAGCGACGGCTCCGGTGGCTACGTTATTAGGGGTGGGGTAGCCCATCCAGTCGGCATATATCCACGGGGCATTGTCGGGCTGCTGAATGGACAGGTAGAGCTTACCGGTGGGGGAGCGTAGTTCTTCGAGGAGCATAGGCCGGAAAGTACGGGCGGGAAGTGCAACGGGTTGAGCGAGTAGCGCCCGGCGGCGGTGGGTAGCCGGGCGGCGAGCAGGCCCAAAAGCCGCCTTTGCTCCCCGATTGCGCCCGACCTTTGCGCCCGCGCCCGAAACCTTCCGCCCCCCGGCCGGCGTTACCGCATTCATGTCCGACAATTCCGCTCTGCAAGTGGCCGCCCCGGCCCACGACGAAATCGACCACCTC
>JAKONR010000234.1 GCA_022701825.1 Hymenobacteraceae bacterium
TGGGTCTACCAGCTGGCCCGCCACGTGTGGGCCGACCACTACCAGCGCCAGCGCCCCAGCGCCGACCTCGAAGACGTCGAAAAAACCGCCGCCCACGGCCGCGCCGCCCAGGCCCAGCGCGCCGCCCACGACCAGCACGAGGCCTTGCAAGAAGCCCTGGCCCTGCTGCCCGCCGCCCAGCGCGAGGTGCTGCTGCTGCACCGCTTCCAGGGCTTCGACTACGCCGAAATCGGCGAGCAGCTGGGCTGCACCGCCGGCGCCGCCCGCGTAAAAGCCCACCGGGCGCTCGACGCGCTCCGCAAAATTTACCTGAGCTGATTTGTCAGTTAATAGTTAATAGTTATCATTTAACAATACTGGATAGTAGCCGCAATTCAACAAGTACGACAGTTTAACAATCCAACAATTCAATCTATTATGAATCCGTCTCACACTAATGCGGCCTGCGCCGAGCTGCGGCCCTGGCTGCCCGAGCTGGCCGACGGCCAGCCGCTGCCGCCCGAGGTGGCGCATTTGGCCGCCCACCTCGCCGAATGCCCCGCCTGCCAGGCCGAGCTAGCCGAGCTGCGCCAGCTTTTTGGCGACCTCGACGCGCTGCCCGCCGAAGTGCCCCCGCTTTCGCTACGCGACAACTTTCTGGCCATGCTGGAAGCCGAAAAGGCGAAGCTGCCCGCAGCTTCGCCCGGCCCCCTGAGTGCCCAGCGCGGCGGCCAGGAGTTGGCGAGCAATGAACATGCAACAAGCAATAATGCCCGGCAGCTAGGCACCAAGCACCAAGCACTAAGCACTAATAATTGGCTCCGCATCGCGGCCAGCGTGGCGCTGGTGGCCATTGGGGCGGTTTTGGGCTTGCTGCTACGCGGCGGGCCGCCGGCCGCTACCGTGGCGGCGGTAGAGCCCGCGGCACCCACGCTATCGGCCCGCATGGCGGCGGCGCGGCAGCAGCCGGCGGCGGCCAGCGAGCGCTTGCAGCTGGTGAGCCAGGCCCCGGCCGCCGTGGTCGAGCCCAACGACCCGGCCGTGCTCACGCTCATTCATACGCTGGACACCGACCCCAACCCCAACGTGCGGCTGGCGGCTTGCGAAGCGCTGGTGCGCCTGCGCGCCGACCCCCGCGTAGGCCCCGCGCTGGTAGAAGCCCTGCCGCTGCAAACCGACCCCAACGTGCAGATTACGCTCATCGAAGCCTTGGTGACGCTGCGCGAAAAGCGCGCCGTGCGCGAGCTGGAGCAACTCGCTCAAAAACCCGAAGTGTTGCCCGCCGTGCGCCAGCAGGCCGAAAGCGGCCTGGGCCAATTGATTTAAGCTGTAAAGCGGAGTGGCACTCCGCTTTTACATCCCCACTGCGTGCGTGTGGCAGCCAGGTGGGGAAGCGGAGTGCCACTCCGTTTTACAGGCCACCATAGTTTCCCCTTCTGCTTCCTCTTTATCATGAAAAATATCTGGTATTTGACTTTGCTGGCCCTCGTGCTGGCCCTGCCGGCGCAGCTGCGCGCCCAGGATTTTAAGATGAAATTCAATAGCCCCACCAACCGCAAAGTGCTGCTCGACATGCGCGGCAGCGACGTGACGGTGGAGGGCTACGACGGCGACGAGCTGGTTATCAAAGGCTCGGGCAACCACGAGGTGCCGAATAGCGCCCTGACGATGGGCCTGCGCCCGGTGTATAGCACTGGTACCGATAACACCCGCTTGGGCCTAGCCGTGACGCAGACCGGGGCCAATACCATCCGTATTGCCCGCACTTCGCACAGTGATGGGCACTACACCGTGCGCCTGCCCCGCGAAACCGACGTGGCCTTTGCCGACAACTGGGGCGGCTCGGACGACCTGACGATGCGCGACATTGCGGGCCGCATCGAAGTGAGCCTGAAATCGGGAGATTTGCGTCTGCTGAACGTGAGCGGCCCGGTGGTGGCCAACACCATCAGCGGCGATATTCAGGTGCGGTTTAGCGTGGCGCCGAGCCAGGCCAGCGCCGTGTCGTCGGTGAGTGGCGACGTGGATGTTACCCTGCCCGCGCCTTCTAAAATCAGCCTTTCGATGCGCTCGATTTCGGGCGAGATTTACACCGACTTCGACCTGAACCTGGGTGGCGGCAGCGGCATGAAAAACCTGGGCGGCCAAACCATCGAAGGCCGCGCCAACGGTGGCGGTACTACGCTTTCGCTCAAGACAATCAGCGGCGATATCTACGTCCGCAAGGGTAAGTAAAATAGCTGATTCGCAGGCGGCAAGCTGCCTAAAGCCATTACCAAAAAATACCGTGGGAAACGCAACGGCGAGCAGCTGCGAAATGCTCTGACGGCCTGCGGTGCGCCCGCCCACTACCTCCCGTTCACCTTCTCACTCTTTACCTTATGCTCCGCTCTTTACTCGCTGCCGCCCTGCTTTTGGGCAGCCTGCGCCCGGCCCTGGCCCAGCGCCTCGTAACCCAAACTGCCACGCTGGCCGCCGGGCAGGGCGTTTTTCTCGACCTCAAGCAGGCGCACAACATCAAGGTGCGGGCCGGGGCCAGCCTGCGCGTGCAGGCCCGCGTGAACATCAACGATAACCAGCAGAATGACCTCTACAGCCTGAGCCTGGAAACCACCGGCCAGGAGCTAACCGTGGTTGAAAAGCTCGATGAGGAGAAGCTGCGCGAAATCAACTTCACCGGCGACTGCGACGGGGGCAGCCGCAGCAACGGCTCGGGCGGCCTCAACGTGGGCTACACCCGCTCGGACAAAACCGGTGGCTTGCGGCCCACGCTCAACCGCCACAAGGGCGGCAAGTACAGCTACTGCCTAAAAATCGACTACGAGGTGACCGTGCCCGCGGGTACCGCCCTGCGCCTCAACACCATCAGCGGCGACCTTGACCTGAGCGGCCTCCAGGGCCCGGTTTCGGCCAAGACCATCAGCGGCGACGTGCTGTCGGCGGGCCTCACGGGGGCGCTGACTTTGCGCACCATCAGCGGCGACGTGAAGGTGACCGACCTGGGCCGCAACTCCGTGGATGCCACCAGTATCAGCGGCGACGTGGACGTGAGCTGGCCCGCCGCCCAGGGCGCCGACCTGCGCCTGAAAACCATCTCGGGCGAGGTGTACGCCGACCCGGCCGTGACCTTTAGCAACCTGAAGGAGCGCGTGTACGTGGGCTACGAACTGCACGGTAGCCTGGGCAGCGGCGGCCCGCTCGTGACGCTGCACTCGGTGAGCGGCGACGTGTTCTTCCGCAAGCAGAAGTAGGGTAGGGGTAAAATCTGGCGGTGCTGGCCGGTGCTGGCGCGAGTTTAGGCGCAGCCGTAACTCGTGCCTGGCCATGACGTGGAGGCTGCGCCTCCACTGCCGCAACGCGGCAAGTACGCATCGCACGGCTTTGCAAGGAATAGCATCTCACGCAATTCTGGTACCGACTTGCCGCTAGCGCGGCAGTGGAGGCGCAGCCTCCACGTCATGGCTAGGCACGAGTTACGGCTGCGCCTAAACTCGCGCCAGGGCAGGCCAGGGCAGGGCGGTGCTCCGAAAGCTGGTTCAAATAAAACTGCCGCCTTCCGGCAACGTCGCGCACCCCGCCGTGTCTATGGCGGAGCTTTAAACTACTATTCATCCTTTTCTCATGTTGTTGCTGCTGCCCCGGCAGGCGCTCGTTCGCCTGTTGCTGAGCTTCTTATGTCTTTTTGGTAGCCTTGCGGCCCGTGCCCAGGCCCTGGCTGCCAAGCCCGCGGCCGCCGTGGCGCGCCGCCAGCTGGCCGCCACGCGCACGGCCGCCCCCATCAAGCTCGATGGCGTGCTCGACGATGCCGCCTGGGCCGCCGCGCCCGTGGCCAGCCAGTTTACGCAGTTTCGGCCGCACCCGGGGCCGCAGGAGCGGCTGCCCACCGAGGTGCGCGTGCTCTACGATGATGCGGCCATGTACGTGGGGGCCAGGCTCGTAGAAGCCAGCGCCGACAGCATCCGGCGCGAGCTGACCCAGCGCGACCACATCGGCAACACCGACTTCTTCGCCTTTTTCCTCGACCCCTACCGCGACCACCTCAACGGCTACGGCTTCTTCGTGATGAGCACCGGCGTGCAGGCCGATATGCGCTACTCGCCCGCTAATGGTGAGGATGGGGCCTGGAATGCCGTCTGGGACAGCCGCGTGGCCCCGCTGCCCGGTGGCCGGGGGTGGAGCGTTGAAATCCGCATCCCGTACTCGGCCATTCGCTTTGCCCAGGCGCCTACCCAGACGTGGGGGATGCAATTTTTTCGGCAGCGCAAGGCCGACAACCAGCAGTTTACCTGGAACCCGGTGCGGCCTGAGGTCGATGGCTTCGTGAACCAGTGGGGCGAGCTGACGGGGCTCGACAACCTGCACCCGCCGCTGCGCCTCTCGCTCACGCCCTACGTCAGCGCCTACGCCAACCACTACCCCTACAACGAGCAGGGCAAGCGCAACATGAGCACCAGCTTCAACGGCGGCGCCGACGTGAAGTGGGGCATTAACGAGAGCTTCACGCTCGATGCCACGCTCATCCCCGATTTTGGGCAGGTGCTCTCCGACAACCAGGTGCTCAACCTCTCGCCCTTCGAGGTGCAGTACCAGGAGAACCGGGCCTTCTTTACCGAAGGCACCGAGCTGTTTAACAAGGGCGGGCTGTTTTATTCGCGTCGGGTGGGGGCGCAGCCGCTGGGCTTCGGTACCGCTAGCGGGCTGCGGGGCAAGGGCGAATACGTGTACCAGGACCCCGGCGTGACGCGCCTCATCAACGCGACCAAGGTGAGCGGCCGCACCAGCAAGGGGCTCGGCATTGGGGTTTTTAACGCTATTTCGGCCCCTAGCTACGCCGTGCTGCAAGACTCGCTCGATAACCGCCAGCGCCGCGTGCTCACCCAGCCGCTCACCAATTACAACATCGTGGTGCTCGACCAGAGCCTTAAAAACAACAGCTACGTCTCGCTCATCAACACTAACGTGACGCGCGCCGGCAGCACTTACGATGCCAACGTCACGGCCGGCCTTTTCCGCTTCGCGGACCGCAAAAACCGCTACGCGTTCAAGGGCCAATTCAACTACTCGCAGCGCCGCGGCAACGTGCTCAATACCGAAACGCCCATCGACGACCGCAGCGGCTACAAGTACTACCTCAACTACGGCAAGGTCTCCGGCAATTTCACCTGGAGCATCGACCACGGCATCGAGAGCGACACCTACAACCCCAACGACCTCGGCATCTTGTTCGGCAACAACAACGTAAGCCAGTCGGCGAACGTGAGCTACAACAAGTACAACCAATTCTGGAAGGTCAACAACCTCTATACCTCAGCGGGCATCTACCACTCGCTGCTGTTTAAGCCGCTGCGCTACCAGGACTACGGCTTTTATGCCGAGGGCAACACCACGTTCACCAAAAGCTTCCTGACCGTGGGCGCTAACCTCAACTTCGACCCCAGCAAAAACGACTTTTACGAGCCGCGCACCGCGCCGCTCGGCGAGTACCTGGTGCGGGTGCCGGGCAGCGTCAATTTAGGGGCTTTTGTGTCCAGCGACTACCGCAAGAAGCTCGCCTACGACGTCAATATGGGCGTGCGGCAGTACGCGCTCGACAGCCGCCTGCCCGAGCGGCCCCGCCGCCTGGGTTTTGGCCTCACGCTCAGCCCGCGCTACCGCGTCAACGACAAGCTTAACTTCCGCTACACCTTCGACTACGCCCTCAAGGTAAATCAGATTGGCTACGTCAACGACGGGCTCGACCCCGACAACCCGCTCGACCAGCCGCTGCTCGCCGTGATAGGCCGCGACGTGCTGCTGGGCCGCCGCCAAGTCAGCACCTTCACCAATACCCTCAACGCCAACTACACCTTTACCAACCGACTCTCCTACACCATGCGCGTGCGGCACTACGTCAGCACCGTGCACTACCACGATTTTGCCCGGCTCGGGCCGGGTGGCACCGAGGAAGCCCTGCCCACCTACCAGCGCAACCACGACAACAGCTACAACGCCTTCAACGTGGACGCGGCCCTCGTGTGGTGGTTCGCGCCCGGCTCGCAGGTGAGCGTGGTATGGAAGGACGCCACCGCCAGCTTCTTGCAGGGCAACGAGGCCACCCCGCTCTACTTCGACAACCTCAGCAACACTCTCAACACGCCCCACAATAACAACGTGTCCATCAAAATACTCTACTACCTCGATTACCTCAGCCTGCGGCGGGTGCGCGGGTAGGAATTAGTTGTCCTTGCGAGCGCAGCGAAGCAATCGCACCTGTTGAGCGGGCCGTTCGGGTTCCGCTCGGGTGCGATTGCTTCGCTGCGCTCGCAAGGACAAACGCTTACTTGCCCGCCTGCTGCTGCGCCAGCTGCACCGCCGCGTACAGATTGACGATGCCGCCCGTGCGCGAGAGCGTCGCGAAGTCCACCAGCGACTTGGTGCCGGGTTTGCGCACCTGCGTGTGGTAGGGCACGGCCGACGCCACGATGCACTGCTTGAGCTGCGCGGCCGTGAGGGTGGGGTAGTAGGCCTTGAGCACCGCCGCCACGCCCGCCACCACGGGCCCGGCCATGCTGGTGCCGCTGTGCAGGGTGTAGCCGCCGCCCGGAATGGTCGAATAAATGTCCACGCCGGGCGCAAACAGGTCCACCGTTTGGGCGCCGTAGTTCGAGAACTCGGCCGTGAGCTCCGCGGTGTTGAGGCGGCTGCTCGCGCCTACCGTAAGGAGGTTCGGGATGGGCTGGCCGTCGAGGTAGGCCGCCGACGGGTAGTTATGGGTGTCCACGTCGGTGTTGCGGCTGTCGTTGCCGGCGGCATGCACCAGCAGCACGCCCTTCTGGTCGGCGTAGCGCATGGCCTCGTCTACGGCCGCCTTGTTCGGCGAGAACTCCTTGCCAAAGCTCATGCTGATAATCTGCGCCCCGTTGTCCACGGCGTAGCGAATGGCGTTGGCCACGTCCTTGTCGCGCTCGTCGCCGCTGGGCACGGCGCGCACGCTCATAATGCGCACGGCATCGGCCACGCCCTCTATGCCGCGCCCGTTGGTGCGCACCGCCCCAATAATGCCCGCGCAGTGCGTGCCGTGGTCGGCGTCGGGGCCCTGGCTATCGGGGTTGCCGTAGTTGGTTTGGGCGAGGTTGGCGGGGTCGTCGCCCACCACGTCGCGGGGGTGGTAGTCGGGGTTGAGGTTCTTCTCGACGCGATTTTGGTAGTGCTCCACGGCTTCGCGCAGCTCCTTCAGCATGGCCTCGGCGCTGGCAAAGTGGTTGCGGTGCACAAAGCTGTACATGGCCTTGGCCAGCGGCACATCGGGGCGCGTGCGGGCGGCCTGGTGCAGGGTCGCCGAGTCGAGCGCCTCGGCCTGAAGCGCGCTCAGCACCTGCGTGTACACGCCCAGGTTGCTCTGCTGCACTTCTTTGAGGCGCAGGTAGCTGGCCTGGTCGTCGCGCAGGTTTTTGGCCTGGCTCGCCTTCACCTGCTGGTAAAGGTCAAACTTCGCCTGGTCGTCGGCGCTGAGATTTTTGCGCTTCTTGCCCTCAAACTGGGGCCGCAGCTGGGTGTAGAGGCGGGTTTGCTCCAGGTTTTCGAAGGCCACGTTGCGGCCGTCCTTACCCCCGAGGTAGTTCCAGCCGCGCACGTCGTCGGCGTAGCCGTTCCGGTCGTCATCAAGGCCATTGCCGGCCACCTCGCGGGGGTTGCGCCACAGAATAGCCTTCAAATCCTCGTGCGTCGAGTCGATACCCGAGTCTATCACGGCCACCAGCACGGGGGTAGGGGTGCGCCCGGCCAGCAGCTCGCGGTAGGCGCGGTCGGCGCTGATGCCCGGCACCCCGTCGGCCTTTTGGTCGAGGTGGTGCCAGCGCTGCACCGGGCTCAGCTGGGCCTGCGCCCCCAGGGCCGCAAGGGTAAAGACTCCGCCGAGGGCAGCCCGGCGCATAAAACAAAACAACGTAGCAGATGGCCGCATAGCAGACAGCAGACAAAAAGGTGAAGAAATGAGAAGCGGGGGCCAATATACCGGGCCGGCCGCGCTTTCCGGCCTATTGGTGGCTCTCTTGGCAACGTTGCCGACAACGATTGCGCAAAGAAAACCAGCCCGCCCCGGCGGCGCGGCCCCCGCCGGGGGCATATTTACGGCGTCCTTCCCATCCCCACCCCTTTGCTTATGCTTGCTGATTTTGGCCTGCGCCACGCGCTGCTGGTTTCTACCCTGGCGGGCGGCCTGGCGCTGCGCGCCGCCACCCCGCCGCCCGCCCCGCTGCTGGCTTTTCCGGGGGCCGAGGGCGCGGGGCGCTTCACGAGCGGCGGGCGCGGCACGGCCGCCGTGCCCACGACCGTGCTCGAAGTTACCAACCTGCTCGACGACAACCAGCCCGGCAGCCTGCGCTACGCCGTGCAGCTGAGCGATGCCAAAGCCCCCGCCCGCACCATCGTATTCCGCGTGGCGGGCACCATTCACCTCACCGCGCCGCTCACCATTGCCCGCAACAACACCACCATCGCGGGCCAGACGGCCCCCGGCGGCGGCATTTGCCTGGCCGACTACCCGGTGGGCGTCAAGGCCAGCAACGTGATAGTCCGCTTTGTGCGCTTTCGCATGGGCGACCGCTTCCAGAACAAGGGCCAGGTAGACGGGGGCGGCGGCGACGACGCCTTTGGCGGCACGCGCAGCCACCGGCTCGTCATCGACCACTGCTCCATGAGCTGGAGCACCGACGAGTGCTTCTCCGTGTACGAGGGCGACAGCACTACCCTGCAATGGAACCTCATTGGGCCGCCGCTCAACTACTCGTACCACTTCGAGAAAGGCGATACCGACTTCGAGCACCACGGCTACGGCGGCATTTGGGGCGGCCAGCACGCCAGTATGCACCACAATCTGTTCGTGCACTGCAATAGCCGCACGCCGCGCTTCAATGGCAGCCGCTACACCCACCTGGCGGGCTTCGAGAACTGCGATTTTCGCAACAATGTCATTTATGACTGGGGCGAAAACAACGTGTATGCCGGCGAGGGCGGCAACTACAACATCGTCAATAATTATTACAAGCCCGGGCCCAGCACCAAGCCCGCCGTGCGCGCCCGCCTCCTCAATCCCTACAAGCTGGAGAAAGGCCCGAACCCCTTGCCCTACGGCAAGTTTTACCTGGCCGGCAACTACCAAGACGCCAGCGCCGAGGTGACCGCCCGCAACTGGCGCGGGGTAGACATGAACGGCGGCACCAAGGCCGATACCGCCCTCGCCAAAGCCCCCGCGCCCTTCGACCTCGGCCCCGTAGCCACCCAGACTGCCCAGGCCGCCTACCCGCTCGTGCTGGCCGGAGCCGGGGCCACCCGCCCCCGGCGCGATACCCTCGACCAGCGCCTCGTGCGCGAGGTGCGCCTGCGCACCGGCCGCCTCATCGACGTGCAGGGCGGCTACCCCCACGGCACCGCCTACGAGGTATCGCAAAAGGCCTGGCCCGTGCTCCAAACTGCCCCCGCGCCCCCCGACACCGACCACGACGGCCTGCCCGATGCCTGGGAAAAAGCCCACCAGCTCAACCCTCAAGACCCCGCCGACCGCGCTAAGCCCGGCGCGGGCGGCTACCCCATGCTGGAAATCTACCTGGCCGAGCGGGCGGGCAGCTAGCCCGGTAGCCGGGGCGGCTCGCCGCCCGATACGAAGCTGCTCGGGATGCCCTGCCAGCGGGTTTCGGCGGGCAGCTTTTCGCCTTTCATCAAGAGCGACAGGCTTTTGAGCGTGGCCCCCGGCCCGATAACCGAGTCGTAGAGCACCACCGACGAAGTGCCCACGGTGGCCGCCCGCCCGATGCGCAAATCCGACATCTTCATGATGCGGTCCTCGAACAGGTGCGTTTGGATGGTCGCCCCGTTGTTGAGCACGGCGTGGTCGGCCACCCAGGCCAGGTCAAATTCGGTGATTTCCGTCGTGTCGAGGTACACCGAGTGGCCGAAGTGGCTGCCCATGAGCTGGAAAAACCAGGTGGCGAAGGGCGTGCCCAGCAGCGGCGCTTCCCAGAAGGGATACACGTAGCTTTCGCACAGCGAGTTAATCAGCTCATTGCGCCACACAAACGACGACCACAGCGGCTTTTCAGAGGGCCGGTACTTGCCGATGAGCACCCACTTGAGCAAAGCCGTGAGCAGCGAAAAACCCATGATAATGGCCACCAGCGCGCCCGTGCCCACCGCCACGCTGCTCCAGAAGGGGTAGTTGAGCAGGTGCCACTTGGTGTAGTGGTAGAGGATGGCGAAGGTGAGAAACGCGAACGTATAGGGCAGGATAATTTTGAAAATCTCGACCAGCCCGCGCGCCCA
>JAKONR010000291.1 GCA_022701825.1 Hymenobacteraceae bacterium
GTTCTCTTTCACATCCATGCGCCCCGCATTCAGCGCCGGTCGAATCGAAACGGCCAGCGTGATGGCAATGATAGCCAAGCAGATAAAAAAGATGTCCGAAGCCTGCATTTTTACCGGGTACGAGTCCACGATGCTCGTGGCCATGCCCATGCTCACAAGGTGAAACGTTTGCTGTACCCAGCAAATCGTGACGCCCAGCACCAGCCCCGATACCGCGCCTACCAGCGCCACGATGGCCCCGACCAGCAAAAACGACTTGCGCACCGTTTCTTCGCTCGCACCCATCGCCAGCAGCACGGCAATGTCCTTGCGCTTGTCGATAACCAGCATCGAGAGCGAAAAGAAGATATTAAGCGAGGCGATGAGCAGGATGAAAGCAAACGTAATAAACACGAACAGCTTCTCAATCTTGATAGCTTTGAGCAAGCTAACGTGCTGTTCGTCGGAATCTAGCACGGTAAAATCGCTGCCCAGGCTTTCGCGCAGCGCGTCCTTCACGTCATCGAGCTGAAAGCTACCGCCCACTTTGACATAGAGCGCGGTGCGGCGGTTGCCGTAGCCCAGCAGGCGTTGCGCAAAGCTCAGCGGCACAAAGAGATAGCTGTCGTCGAGCTTCTGCTCGATGTGAAAGATGCCACCCGCCAGAATATTTTCCTCGTTAAATGCCTGGTCGGGGTTGATGGACAGCGTTTTGCGGCCCGGCACCTGGCGCGGATACAGCAGTTTGAGGGGCGCCAGCCGGTTGTCGAGCGTGATGCTGAGCTCGTGCTGCACGCCCTCGCCCACCAAGGCATACTCCAGGTCGCCGCGGCTGAGGCGGTGGTCGCCGGCTACAATGCTGGAATCGATGGCGCTCTGACCGAAGTAGTTATCTGATAAGCCGCGCATTTTTACTACCATCTGCCGGTCATGGTATTGCAGTAGGGCGTTGTCTTCGATAACCTCGGTAAGCAGCGCCACGCCGGGCGTGTTTTGCACTTTGGCCAGCAGGGCGGGCGTCATCACGAAAGACTTGCCCTGTACGGCGGTGATGGCTAGGTTGGGGTCCGATTTGCCGTAGAGCGAGCGCACCAGGTCTTCTAGCCCGTTGAACACCGACAGCACCACGATGAGCGCCATGGTGCCCACCGCCACCCCCACCATCGAGATGTTGGAGATGATGGTGATAATGTTGCGCTTTTTCTTGGAGAGAAAATAGCGTTTGGCAATCAGGAGAGGTACATTCACCGCAGATTCAAACGGATTAAACGGATTTCGCAGATACGCCCAGCTGCGCCGGGCTGGCTACTTAGGAGCGGCGGCTGATATGGCTGCGCCGGGTGGGTGGCGGCGCGGGTAGCTGTTGGATGGGGAGGCTTTCGAGGTGCTTACGTAGCAAAGCGAGTTTTGACGAAGCGGCGGTATTGGAGCGAGGTGGTGCCGAAGTTGAGGAGCAGGCCCACCGGCAGGCGGTAGGCTTCGAGGTAATTGACGATTTGGGCGAAATGGGCGTCGGTGAGGTCAGTGGTGGCTTTTAGCTCCACGAGCACGGGTTGGCCAGCGGCGGGGCCATCCACCAAAAAATCGACGCGGCGGGTACCAATCTGCTGCCCCCGAAAATAGATGGGAGTTTCCAACTCGCGTTGCGCGCTGACTTCTTCCCGCTCCAGCTCGATGCTCAAAGCCCGCTGGTAAATGACCTCCGGGAAGCCGCTGCCCAGCACTGAATGCACCCGCATGGCGCAGCCAATAATGCGGTGCGTCAAGGGATTGTAGGCCGCCAAATCTACCTGCCGTGCATCCGCCGCGTACTCGCCTTCAGGCTCAGCCAAGATGCCGTCGGCTGCAATCCACTCATCTAAAAACTGATACATAGCAAGGCTAATCAGAAATAAGCCAACTGATAGACTACTAAACTAATGCACCCGGTTTCCATCCACCTACTCACTTGCTCAGCCAGCCCGGCGCAGCGGCATCACCAACCCACGTCCAGGTAGGCAGCCCGGCGCAGCCGGGCGTATCTGCGAAATCCGTTTAATCCGTTTGAATCTGCGGTCTATTTCCACGCTTTGACTATCAGGCCGGTACCCGAGTCGTGCTTGCCGCGCGCATCCAACCAGTTCAGCAAGAGGCAGAAAGGAAAGGTAATGAGGTAGTAAAACGGAAGCAGCGCGAAAAACCAGCGCGACTGCCCGAGCAGCAAAATCGGGTATTTCATGCTCAGGCGCCACGAAATCTGGCCCGGTTCGCCATAGCTGTAGCGGGCCTCAATGCGCTCGAAGCCCGCCGTGCGCAGCTTCTGCTGAATCTCGTGGATGTTGTAGCCATCGCGCACGTGCTCCTCAATAAAGCTCGTCTCCGAGTCGGCGTGCACGTCGGAGCCGCCCTGGTCGCTAGGCGTGGAAATGAGCAACATACCGCCGTCCTTGAGCGAGGCGTGAATGTTGCGAAACACCTCCACATCTTCCAGAATGTGCTCCATTACATCGACGGCAATTGCCAGGTCGAAGGAATTGGGCTCCTGGTACAGTACCAAATCTTGCACCGCAAACTGCACCTGCGGCCGGCCAATAACGCGGAAAAAACTATTGGAGTCGGCCACCTGCTCTTCCTTGACATCGACGGCCAAAATGCGCCACAAGCTACTTAACCCACTGAGCCAGTATGTATACTGCCCGTAGCCCGCGCCGGCATCCAGAATGTCGAGCGGCTCGCGGGTGCGGCCCTTAGCCCAGTGCCGCAGCTCGCGGTGCACGTGCCAGGTGCGCAGCAGCAAGAGGTCGAGCAGGTTATAAAACAAGCGCCGCAGCCACGGCGAGCGGTTGAACACGTTGCCGAGGCTGCGCTTAATCGGGTCGTAGTACAAGTTCGGTAAATGAGTAATTGAGGAGATGAGTAACGTAATAGCCCGGCAAATGAGCAAGGTCAAAAACGCTACTCATTTGCTCAGCTACTCATTTACTACTTAAACAAGCGCGGGCGCGGGGCTTCGGGCTCGTCGCGGTCGTCGTCGTCGGGCGGCGTGGGCGGAATGTCGAGCTTGCTCAGCACCTGGTCCATGTGAGCGGCGTAGGCGGCGCTGGCGTCGTGGAAGAAGGTGAGCTCAGGCACCACGCGGGCTTGGTTGCGGATGCGCTTACCCAGGGCGTGGCGGATTTCCTTGGTGTGCTCGCGGATGGTTTCTACGCGCTCGGCGGCATCGTTGCCGAGCAGCAGGCTCAGGTACACGCGTGCCACGGCGAGGTCGGGCGTTACGTGCACGGCGCTGATGCTGGGCACCAGCCCGCCGCCAAAGAGGTGCGGCAGGTCGCGCTGGAGCACTTGAGCCAATTCCTGCTGGAGCAGGCTGGCCATTTTTTGCTGTCGTTTGCTTTCCATAATGAAGCTGCAAAGGTACATACGGCAGCGGGGGTAGGTCGCTGGGTGCCGGCTGCGCTAAAAAAGAGCAAAATTATCGGGGTGGCCTGTCTGACCTCAGGCAGCACGACCTTTGCAGCCCATGGCATTTCGATGAGAAACCCGAAACTAGAAACCCGAAACCCGAAGCCTCAAAATGCTGCGTTTTTTTAGAAGTGCCCTGCCGGCCCAGCTGCTGGTACTGCTCGTGCTCGTGCTGGCGTTGCGGCTACCGCTGCTGTGGCTGGACCCGCCCGTGTCGGCGGCCGAGCTGCGCCTGCTGCTGCTGGGCGAGGGTATCGGGGCGGGCGCCTGGCCCTACCGCGACCTCTACGACGGCACCGCGCCGCTGGCCACCGCCGTGGCGGGCGCCCTGCAGCTGGCCTGGAACCGCCCCGTGCTACTGTACCGGGCCAGCGCGCTGGTTATCCTGCTCTTTCAGGCCCTGCGCCTCAACAACGTGCTCAACCGGGCCGACGTGCACCCCGAGCGGGGCTACCTGGCGGCGCTCACCTACCTGGTGGTGGGCAGCCTGAGCACGCAGCTCGATGAGCTATCGCCGCTACTCATCGGTCATACGTTTATAATATTGTCCCTCAGTGCTTTGTTGCCTACTTCGCGCGAGGGCTACGACAACCGCCGCCTGTTTCGGGCGGGGTTTTTGATTGGGTTGGCGGCGCTGTGCTACCTGCCGCTGGGGCTGTTTGTGGGGCTGGGGCTGTTTGCGGTGCTCATCTTCGCGGCCAATTCCTTTCGCAGCGCCTTGCTGCTGGTGTGCGGGTTTGGGTCGCCTTACGCGCTGGTAGCCACCGTGTTTCTCTACATAGGAGCGCTGCCCAATTTTGCCCAGATGCACCTCGAGCGCGCCCTGAGCGTGCCCGTGGCCAGCATAGATGGGCTGCCGCCCGCCGTGGCGTGGCCGCTGCTGGCGGGGCCGGCCGTGCTGCTGCTGCTGGCGCTGCTACGCACGGGTGGCACGGCCCTGGGGCTGGTATTTCAGGCCAAATTCCGGCAACTAATGCTGGTCTGGCTGCTGGTGGCGCTGGCCGTGCTGGCCGTGGGGCGCGGCTTGGCACCCGGCTCGCCGGTGCTGCTGCTGCCGCCGCTCACATACTTTGGGCTGTTTTTGTGGCAAAAGGTGCCGGGCCGGGCTGGCTGGGCACCCGAATTGCTGTTTCTGGTGGTGCTGGGCACCGTCTTCACCATTCGCTACCGCGACTTGGTGCCCGGCCTGCAAGGCTTGCTGCGCCTGCCCGCCGAAAGCCGCTTTGCCCCCCGCCCCGCCCCGGCCTACGCACGCCTGCGGGCCGCCGGCACGGTGCTGGTGCTTGGCCCCGACCGCCGGCCCTACCTCGCGCACCCCGCCGCCCGGCCATACCTCGACTGGCCGCTGGCCCAAGAAGATTTTGGCCACCTCAACGAATACGCGGCCATCGTTCGCATCGCGGCCAGCCTCGACGGCCAGCCCCCCGCTTATGTCATCGACCAGCGCGGCCTGATGCCGCAGCTACGGTACCTGCTGCCCGGCATTTTTGGCCGGTACGAGGCCGTGGGCAACCAGCCCGGCGTGTACCAGCGGCGGTAATCAAGCTGGGTAAAAAGCAAAAAAGGCGTCCTGCTCACGCTTGGAGCAGGACGCCTCGGCTATCGCTTCACGACCTAGGAAACCCCGGTGCCCTGGTTGCGAGCTAGCTCGGCATTGAGCTCGGCGGTGCGGTCGCGGCGCACGGCGCGGGCGATGTAAATGCTTAGCTCGTAAAGCAGTAGAATCGGAATGGTTACGATAATCTGGGCCGAAATATCGGGCGGCGTGATGATGGCCGCGATGATGAGAATGACCACAATGGCGTGCTTGCGGTAGAGTATCATCAGCTCGGGCGTCAC
>JAKONR010000347.1 GCA_022701825.1 Hymenobacteraceae bacterium
CGCGCACGTACTGCGGGCCGTAGCTCTTATAATTGCCGCCGTAGCGCATGGGTGTTATTTCGCCGTGCACCAGCCAGAGGTCGGTGTAGTCGAGGCCATTTTCGCTGGTCGAAATAGCCAACGGCCACCGGAATTCTGAGGGGTTGTACACCGTGGCGTAGCGGCCGTCACTGGTGCGCTGGCCCCAAATTTTGGCGTTGCTGTTCACGAAGTGCGGCGCCCGGATAACCGGGTTGGGCCAGGTTTTACCACCGTCGGGACTGATGGTGGTGAGGGCGTGCTTCCAGAGGCCCACCACGCGCTGCCCATCGGGCAAGTGGTAGTAGCTGAATGCTTTGTAATCCTTTTTGATGGGAATGAGCGGGTCGTCCTTGTCCTGCTCTTCCACCATCTGCTGCATCATCAGCGGGTTGGCCAGGATTTCTTCGCAGGCGGCCACGAAGCCCTTGTCCTTGCTGGTGGTGTAGAAGGGATAAGCGGATTTCGATTTGTCCCAGGTCTTGTTGTTCCGCAGGAAGTAAATCGGGCCAAACTTACCGCCGGGCAGCACCTCGCGCACCACCCGGCCAATGCCCTGGCCGTCGTTAGGGTCGTCCTTGGCGTCGAGGGCCACGCCGTAGTAACCCAGGGTCAACAGGCGGTTTTTCTTCGAGGTGTAGAAGCCGATGCGCTGGTGCATCACGGCCACCAGGTTCTTGGCCACTTTGCCGGGCTGGTCGGGCTTGGTGAAGCCGTCGGGCACCTGGTAGGGCGGGAAAATGACCGCGGGGCTGCTCCAGGTGTAGCCGTCTTTGCTGGTCAGCAGCAGGGTGCGGCCGGGCGGCACGTGCTCGCCCACCGGGTTGCTGAGATACTGGTAGTAGAACTGCCCCTGCCAGTAGGCCAGCATGGGCGCGTGGTTGTAGGTCCAGCCCTCGCCGTTGGCGGCGTCGGGGTGCTCACGGTTGGCGCGCAGCACCTGCCGGCAGTGCGTGCCGATGGCCGGCCGCAGCTGCCCGTGGTGGTAGTCCACGTTGCTGAGCGTGGTGCCAGTGTAGCGGATGGTTTCGGCAGTTTGCGCCTGGGTTAAGGCCGGTAGCCCGAGCAGCGCGGTGCCCGCCAGAAGATGTTCGAGCTTAGTCATGGGGGGCGCGGCTTGAGGTGGTAACAGCCGCAGTATCGGCCGATGCGGCTTGTAGTTTCTTCAGCACCCGGCGCGGCACCGAAATAATGGTGCCGTGCTTGTGCCCCACCGGCACGCTGGTTTGGGCCGATACGTCGGTGAAGGTCTTGAAATCGGTGGTTTTTATGGCGCCGTACTTGTGCTCCTTATAGGCGTCGTAGTAAATCAGCCACTCGCCGCGCGGCAGCTTAGCCACACTCGGGCCTTCGGTAAAATTGGCCGTGAAGGGTTTCGACACGTTCGGGAACGGCCCTAGGGCCGTCGGCCCAAAGGCTACTTTGATATCACGCTCGGGCCGGGTATTATCCTTCACTACCAGCACGTAATCATTTTTTCCACGCCGCAGCACCTCCGAATCAATGGCGCTAAAACCAGGGTCAAGGTAGAGCTTGGCGGGCGTGAAGGCCTGGAAATCCTTCGTCGTGGTGTAGTAGAGGCGATGGTTATTATCCTCAGCCTCCTCCCCTTTCGGAAAGCGCAGCGGAATGGTGCTGGCCCACACAATAAGGTATTGCCGCGTGCCCCTATCATAGAAAATCTCGGGGGCCCACACGTTCACGGTCGTTGGCTCGTGGCTCATCACGTCGATGAAGCGCTGCTCGCTCCAATGCACCAAATCCCTGGAGCTGGCGTAGCCAAAGCCCTTGTCGCCCTTCCAGCCACAGGTCCAAACCAAGTGGTACGTGCCATCCGGCCCCTGCGTGATGCTGGGGTCGCGCAGGAGCTTGGCCGGGCCTACTTGCGGGGTCAGGAACGTGCGCCCCAGGTCCTGCCACCGGTAGCCGTCGTAGCTGTAGAGCAGGCGCAGCCCCGCCGTAGCCGGCTCCCGAAACGACGTGAACAGGTAGGCGTCTTTCGACGCCGCGCACGAGGCCAGCGCTATGCTGAACAAATTAGGTAAAAGACGTTTGAAAGGAAATAATAGCATCAGTAAATTCGGTCATGCTGAGCGCAGCGAAGCATCTCTACCGGGTCGTTGAAAGGATTAGCACAGATGCGGCACAGATGCTGCACTGCGTTCAGCATGACGGTTTTGAGCTTCCAGTTTTTTAAACCCCATCCAGCACCAGCACCCAGTCGTTGCCGTCCTTCGGCTCGCCGGGCGGGTTGAACTCCCGCGTGCCTTTATTGGCAAACGTGCCGAGGATGGTTGTTTTGCCGTCGCGCGGGTTGTACCAGGAGGCTTTGACTTTCGTACCCGCGATTTTGCCTAGGTTCACTGGCATATTCCGCCCGTTGTAGGTGTAGACAAAGGCGTACTTCTTGCCCCGCGTGGCGGCCAGGCGGTTGTACCGCTCCCCCACTGCGCCCGCAATGAGCGACTGGTCGGGCACCCGCTCGAAGTAGGGCCGCGACACCATCAGTTGCTTCAAATACTGCATCTGCGCCGCGCCGGGCGCGTTGATGGCCGACGACCACAACTCGCTGGAACCGTAGGCGCTACCCTTGTCGAAGCTGCTGTGCATCTGCATCACCGAGTTTTGCCCGTAGGTGTAGCCGAAGGCGCCCGCAAACACCGACCAGTAGCCGTAGCGGCGCACGTCGGCCGCGGTCCAGCGTGGCTGGTTGATGTCGTGCAAACCCTGCGGGATACCTTCGTAGGAAGGCTCGCCATCGAGGCTCGGTTTGGCGGGTTTCAGGGCGTAGTCGGCCTGCTGGTATTTCCAATTGTCGGGGCCGTAGTGGTTCTTTTCCTTGCGCGAGGTATCCTGCTCGTAGCGCTGGTGGCCCGACTGGTACATGTTAAAATCCAGCCATTTGGCCTGATGAAACCAGTCCGACGACTGCGTGCGGCCCCGCGGGTGGTAAGTTTCGAGGTGGTTCGGGTCTACGGCTTTCAGCGTAGCGCCGATAGTATTCCACACCTTCAATGAGTCCGAGCCGGCAATGTCACCGCCATTTAGCCAAATGATATTCGGCCGGTTTTTATACCGCTCGGCCAAAAACGTAGCGTACGCTTTAGCTTGCGAAACGCTCACCTTGCCATTCTTCACGTTGGTACCCCAAACGGGCACCAAACCCATGTACAGGCCCTTTTGAGCGGCTAGGTCCACCACGTAGTCGACGTGGTCCCAAAAGTCGTATTGTGCAGCGTCGGCGGGCGCGCTGCCGGGCGTGGTGAGCGGCCGGGCCACGTTGGCGTGCACCAGGGCCGAGTCGCCGTACACGTTCACGCTGGGCACCTGGTGCAGCACCATCACCTGTATCACGTTGAAGCCTTTTTGGCGGCGGTCTTCCAGGTACGCTTCCGCTTCTTCCCGCCTCAACTTATTGAATAATAGCCAGCCCGTGTCGCCCAGCCAGAAAAAGGGCTGGCCGCTGGCCGTCATCAGGTAGCGGCCGTTGGGGGCTACTTTGAGCTGGCCGGTGGGGCCGGCGGGCACCCACGCGGCCAGCCCGAGCAGTAGAAACAGGAAGAGTGATGCGCGTTTAATCATGTCAGGATGGTGTTGCGCGGACTTTGCAGTCCGCGTTCGGTAGCAGGCAGCCAACACGCGGACTACAAAGTCCGCGCAACCGCTACGACTTCGCTTTTCCGGCGGCGGGCACCACGTTTTGCAGCGGCACCACGCTGTTCAGGTATTCCTCGATGTTGGCGTAGCCGTCTTTGTCGCGGTCTTGAGTGGCGTCGGCGGCGTTTTTAGGATTTAAGCCGCGAGCAGTCTCCCACTTGTCGGGCATGCCGTCGTTGTCGGCATCGGCGTAGGGCGTGCCTTTATACACCGGGTAGCCACCTACCTGCGCGGGGTCGGTGATGATGCCCTGCCTGTACGAATCGGCGGGCAGGCGGCGCTTGATGTAGGGGCTGGGTGCGGCGGGCTGGGCATCCTTGGCGTAGCTGATTTTGCCCGTGCGCACGTCTTGCACGATGCGCGCATCCACGGCGTCGCGCTTGGGCAGGGCGCAGCCGGCATTGGCCAGCACGTACTGGTAGGCCTCCTGGGCAGGCAGTACGGTGCCCATATTGGGTAGCGCGAAGGGCTTATCGGTCTTGATTTCTGCTACTATTTTGGCTGCGTCGGGCACACCCTCCACCTGCACGCCGCCGGCCCAGTTATCCTGGGTCACTTTGGGGTTGCCATCGACCACGTTGCCCGCCACGTAGGCTTTGCCAAAGAGGTTTTTCTGGTCCTTGTCGCGGCCCGATTCGGGCTTGAGAATGCGGTAGCTGATGGGTTCTCCGGCGGGCGTAATCGGCCCAGGCTTGTAGTAGTTGTTCACGAAGTTGTACTCCGAGTGGTTGTCGCCGCCATCGGCCGAGCGGTTCCACCAGTTGAACACCACGTTGTTGGCAAAGTTGAAGTCGCCGTACATGCCCACCGAAGGGTTGCGAGCGATATTATTCGCCCACAAGTTGCGGGTGAACAGGCTATTCAGGCCCCCAATCGTGCTGCCAAAGGCATGGTTATACGTATCCAGTCCTTCCGAAAAAATGGAGTTCTGAATGGTCACGTTCACCGTCGGCAGCTTGTCGGCCTTACCCGTTGCGGGGTTGTGGTACACGTGGCGGTAGATGGACATATTCTCGTCCAAACCCCACGAGGCCGACACGTGGTCGATAAGGATGTTGCCCACCGGATTGCCCCCCAGCCCATCATCACGGCGGGCTACGTCAGTGGCGCCGCGCCGGAAGCGCAGGTAGCGCACCACCACGTCGTGGGTGTTTATCCAGATAGACTCGCCCGCCACGCAAATGCCGTCGCCGGGGGCCGTTTGGCCCGCCAGCGTCACGTAGGGCGCCCGGATGATAACCGGGCTTTGCAGCTTAATAATACCCGCCACGTTGAACACGATGATGCGGGCGCCGCCCTGCTCCAGCGCCTCACGCAACGTGCCGGGGCCGCTGTCGGCCAGGCTTTTTACGACCAGCACCCTGCCGCCCTGGCCGCCAAATACGTGCGCCCCCCCACCCTCCGCACCGGGAAAAGCCAAACGGCTCGACTGCGCCAAGTCGCCGGGCTTAGCGGCCCAGGGCACGTAGGGCTTGCCCGCTTTGGCTTCTTTCTCGATGATGGGCAAGGCTTTTTGCCACGCTTCGTCCGAGCGCTTTTCGGCCTCGGCCAGGGCAGCGTCGGCGTTGGCCTGCACCTGCGGCGGAATCTTGGGGTACTGGGCGCGGGCCGACTGGGCGGCGCAGGCCAGGGCAAACAGGACGGCGGACAGGGCGCGACGCTTAGGCATAAAAGGCTGATTGAAAGTAACGTTTACCCGGCAGCGCGGGCTGCCTGGCCAGCATATTTCAGGCCGAGAGTACGGCCGCCAACTCCACCTTTCGCGCCTGCGCTTCTTCGGCGGCCAGCCCTTTCACGTCGCCGCAGAAGTGCACTTCCACGCCCAGCTCGGCCAGCGCGGCGGCCTTGATGCGGCAGGCCTGGTGGGCCTTGGCGGCGTAGGGCGCGTACACGACCTGGATGTGGTTGGCCTTGTGGCGGGCCATGAGTTGGTCGCGGCTCACGCCGCAGAGCACGGCGTGCATAATAGGCCACTCGGGGGTGGTTTCCTGCCAGCGGCGCTGGGTTTCGGCGGCGGGCAGGGCCACTACCTCGCCCACGCCCAGGTCGCAGTGCAGCTTGCCATCGAGCACGTACACGCGGCTCCAGACGAGGGCGCCCGGCCGGCTCACGCCGCGCAGGGTGCCGCCGCCGAGGCGGAAATACATGGGCGTCTGCCGCTCGCTACTCGCCCCGGCATAGCCATCGATGAAGTGGGCGGGCGGCGCGGCCCCCGAAATCAAGAACACCCACACAAACTGCTCGCCATCGCCGGTGTCGTAGGGCTGGCCCCAGCGAATGTCGTGCAGCGTCGTTTCGCCGCTCATGCCCAGCTCGTTCCAGAGGCGGTAGGTGAGCAGGGCATCCAGTCCGGCGCACTCGTCTACTTCGTTGAAGTGCGGCAGCGCCTGGCCAGCGTATAACTCCTCGCCGGTAGCAACCGAGTACACGGGCGGCCGCTCAGTATTATTGAGCAAACCCTCGACCAGGTCGCTGGCCGGCACCAGGTCCTTGAGGCCCTGCTGGTACTGAATGCCAATGGTATCGCAGCCAAAATCAGCGGCCAGGCGCACGGCCGCGATGTACATCTTGCACTGCTCCAGGGTCTGGTTTTTGGTGAGCTGCGTAGCCTCGTCGGTGCCCCAGTTAAATTTCATGCCCTTGGCCAGCAGCCAGTCGAGCACCTTTTGAGCCTCGTCATCCGCTACTTCGCGCATGGCGGCGTAGAGCGTCGATTGGCTGAGGCGCTCCTTAAACACGCCGGTGGCGTGCAGCAGCTCGTCGGGGATGATGGCATTGTACATGCCCATGCAGCCCTCGTCAAACACGCCCATGATGGCTTTTTGCTGCCGGAAGCGCCGGCCGAAGCTGCGGCCGGCATGCTCGTCTACCATCGGCAGCGAGCTGTTGGCCAGGGCTTTCACGTGGCTCGCATCCTGCGTGATGGTGCCTTCGGCCAGCCATTGGCGCAGGCCGCTTTCAAAGAAAGCATCGGTAAAATCTTCGCTCCAGAGCGTGCTGTAGGTTACGCCGGCTTTGGTGAGGCAGCCGTTCAGGTTCAGCATACCCACCAGGCCGGGCCACTGCCCGCTCCAGTTGGCCACCGTCAGTATCGGGCCCTGGTGGGTGGTGAGGCCGGCCAGCACGTGGTGCGAATACTGCCACACGCTTTCGGCCACGATGAGCGGCTGCTGCGGGTCGATGCCCCGAAACACCTCAATACCCATGCGCTGCGAGTCCAAAAAGCCGTGCTTTTTTACGGGGTCGTAGGCGTGGGCGCGGCGCACGGCGTAGCCCTGGCGGGCGAGGGCGGCGGTGAGCTGGGCCTCCATGGCCTCTTGGGCGGGCCAGCACTTTTGGTTGGCGCCCAGGCGCAGGTCGCCGCTGGCGAGGAGGAGAACTTCTTGAGGAGGAAAAGTAGTAGCCACGTTTGTCTAGTGGTAAGGGTTAACGCATTAGGGGGCAGCGCTCCGCCTCTCCACTAGCGGCCGCCGCGCCGGGCGGCGCCGCAAAACCGGCAAACCAACGCTGGCTGCGGCTAGCGTTAGCAAGGTGCGTGGGCACCAAAAAGAGTAGGTGGGACTTCACGACAAATATTGCCAGCCACTGCCCGCAGCTACCTCCCACTTATTAGCTACTTAGTATAGGATATTAGCATGGGCTACCTTGCCGTTGAGCTTACTAGCGATGGCATTTGGCCAAGAAGTAATTGCTGACTTACTTTGCCGCACCACTGGTTTTGGCGGTATTCCGGCTCCGAAATCGCAAACAGTAGACTACAGGAGAGTTATTTTAGAAAAGCTGGTTAGTTTAGTGATTACTTACTAACCGGCTAACTATTCAGACTAGCTACCATCCTACCTGCAGCGCGCAGGATAAGATGCTAGAAAATAGTACCCGTAGTCGACAGTCTTCCTACCTATTCCCACCCACTCCTTCCCATGAAAGCCCAGTTTCATAAGGTTCCGGTTAATATCCAGAGCTCGTTCAGCATTCGCCACGACCGCAAGCCCAACTTTGGCACGACCTGGCACTACCACCCTGAGCTAGAGCTGCACTACGTGATTCGGGGCGAGGGCGTGCGCCTGGTGGGCGACAACATCAGCAACTTCTCGGACGGCGAGATTATCTTGCTCGGGGCCAACCTGCCCCACACCTGGCGCTGCAACGAGGAGTATTTTCAGGGCAACCCCAACCAGGAGGTGGAGGCCATCGTCATCCAGTTCTTGCCCGAGTGCCTGGGTCGCTACCTACTGGGATTACCCGAGGCCTACCTCATCCCTAAGCTGTTTGAGAAGGCCAAAAGCGGCCTGCTCATCTCGGGCGAAGCCAAGGCCCGGCTGGAGCCGCTGATGCGGGCGGCGGTGCAAGCCACTGACCTAGACCGCATTATCATCTTCCTGTCCATTCTGAAAATCTTGTCGGAAACGTCGGAGATTCAAACTATCGCCACCGAGCACCACGCCTTCAAGCAGTCGAACGAGTCGGACGTGCAGCGCATCAACAAAGTGTGCAACTACACGCTCTCAAACTACAAAAAGGAAATCACGCTGGAAGAAGTCGCTTCAATTAGCAACCTCAGCGTCACGTCGTTCTGCCGGTATTTCAAGCTGATTACTAAGAAAACGTACTACGATTTCCTGCTCGAAATTCGCATTAGCCAAGCCTGCCGCCTGCTCATCGAGGACAAGCTACTGACGGAGGTAATTTGCTTTGAATGTGGCTTTAACAATGTATCGAACTTTTACCGCCACTTCAAGAAAATCACGAAAGTGACGCCTTTGGAATACAAACGCAAGTACCTGCACAGCTATAAAGAGGCGGTGGCGGCGTAACCCTACCCCCAGCCCCTCCCCTCCGGGAGAGGGGAGCCGACCGCAGCGAATGTAAACAGCTGTTAATAAAGCAAAAGCCTCGGCATTCATATTGCCGAGGCTTTTGCTTTTTACTCCTATAATCGTCAGGCTCCCCTCTCCCGGAGGGGAGGGGCCGGGGGTGGGGTTATGCGTTAGGCCGCGCTACGCCAGTTCCAGGCTGCGGCTCAGGGTGCTGTAGTCGCCACAAAGCGTTTCGACGCCGCGCCGGATGGTGCTCGAAAAGTCGCCCACTTTGCGACGGGTGAAGGTAGAAATCTCCATGCCGCGCTGCTTGAGCGAGTACTTCGCGATGGTTGGGTACACGTCGTGCATCACGCCCATGTTCTGAATAAAGAATTCCTGCACGCGCACTACTTCGCTAGCCAGCTGCGGGTTATCGTAATTGTTGCACAGCCACACAATTAGCTCGGGGAAGAAATTGCCCTGGATGCACGAGAGCCCGGCCGCGCCGGCCCGCAGCGACTCCACGGCGTGGCCCATATAGGCATCATAAAGGCCGAATTTGTGGCCTTCGGCGGCGGCAATTTTGGCGCGTACCTGGTCGATATCCAGGCAGGTATCCTTGTGGTAAGTCACGCGGCCGGTGCCCACAAACTGCCCCAATTGCTCGGGCGAGAGCACGCGCTTGTAGGGTACCGGGCACTCGTAGAAGCCCAGCGGGATGCCCGGCGTCTGGTCGAGCAGTTGGAAAATACGCTCGTTGAAAACGGCGTCGGAATCCTTTTCCTCGGCCAGCAGGCCCGTGATGACGATAACAGCCTCGGTGCCCGCCTCGTGGACTTTTTTCACGAAGTCGGCCTGCTCGCTGAGCGCGCCGGCGAAGGTGCCGGTAGCCACTACGGGCACGGCGCCACCCGCCACCTCCACCACGTGGCGGATGCTTTGCAGGCGTTCCTCGGTGCTCAGCTCAAACATCTCACTGGAGAGGCAATTGGCAAAGAGGCCCGCTGCGCCGGCCTCTATATACATCTCAGTCAGGCGCGTAAGGGCCGGATAATCAATCAGCCCATCGTTCTGAAAGGGCATGAGCATAACGGGGATAAATCCCTTGGCTGTCTTTTCCATAGTGCTAGCTGGGCCGGGAGCAAGCCACCGAGGCTCCCTGAAGTAGTAGAAAAATTGACTTAATAAACAGTTTGCTTAAGGGCGGCCGGGGCGCTGGCCAAGTTGCCGTTTCGGCGCTTGCGCAAGCGCGATAATAGCAGGCCGAGCAGGAAAATGGTGAGCGTGCCCACCACGATTATCATGCTCTTGTGCAGCGGGTTGCGGAACATAGCTAAGCTCTCCGGCAGGTTGGGCGAGAAGGTCATCCAAAGAATGACGAGCACGCCGATTATCGTGGCTAGCAAGGCTTCGTGGTTGCGCGTTTGGCGGCTAACGACAGCTAGCAGAAACAAACCCAGCATACCGGCCGCGAAAATGCCCGACAGCTCCCACCACACGTCGAGCACGCTTTTCACGCCTATCATGGCGATGCCGGTGCCCATGCCCAAAAGGCCCACCACCACGGTGCCGACGTGCAGCAGCCGCATGGTCTGGCGCATGCCCAGCCCCGGCTTGAAATACCGCTCGTAGATGTCGGCCACGAATACGGTGGCTGAGGCATTCATGCCCGAGCTGATGGTGCTCATGGCGGCCGACAGGATGGCCGACACCAGCAGCCCCACGAAGCCCGGCGGCACTTTGGTCACGATGAAATGCGGCATTACCTTATCGCCGTAGTCGGCGGGCTGGAGCTGAGCAGCAGCTTGCGCAAGCTGCGCGGCAGTGGCCGTGAGGGGCAGCTTTTCGGCGGCTACTTTCAGCTTCACGGCCTCAATCAGTTCAGGATGAACCTGGTAATAGGTGTACAGCGCCGAGCCGATGACGAAAAACAAGAATGACGCCGGCAAATACACTTGCACGCACAGCCAGATGGACTTGGCCGCCTGCTTGGCCGAGGTGGCCGTGTGGTAGCGCTGCACGTAGTTCTGGTCAACCCCGAAGTTGTTGAGGTTGATGAAGAAACCGTACAGCAGCACGACCCAAAAGGTGGACTGCGTGAAATCGCCGGAGAAGCCGCCGAGGCTGAATTTATCGTCGTGCTGGCCGATTTCAACGACCTTGGCCAGCCCGCCGGGCAGGTTGCTAACTACCAGATACAGAATGAGCAGCGCGCCCGCCGTTTTGATAACGCCCTGCACTACTTCCGTCCAGATAACGGCCTCGATGCCGCCCAGCACGGTATAAATGATGATAGAAACGCCCGTCACGAGCATTATCATTTCCATCGAAAAGCCGGTAAGCGCCTGCAAGGTGAGCGCGATGCCGAAGAAAATCGACCCGATACGCGCCAGCTGCGTTAGCAAAAAGCAGACGACCGCGTAGGTGCGCGCCCAGGAGCCGAAGCGCTTTTCGAGGTGCGTGTAGGCCGATATTTCGCCGGTGGCGCGGTAGAAAGGCACAAAATAGCGGGCCGCCACCCACGCCGCCAGTGGCATAGAGAGGCTGAAAACCAGCGCGTTCCAGTTGGTACCGAAAGCCTTGCCCGGCACCCCCAAAAAGGTATTGCTGCTGAGGAAGGTAGCGTAGATGCTGAGCCCGATGGCCCAGCCCGGTATTTTGCCGGAAGCGCTGGAATACTGCTCGGGATTGCTGTTTTTGCGGGAGAAATATACCCCCACGCCTATCATGGCCGCCAAGTAGAGCGCGATGATGGCGAGGTCCAGAATTCGCAAGTTGTTCATGGGACAATAATGGCCGAAATGCTGCGAATCTTTGCGTTCTGAGGGGCTGGTTTTCCAGTAGCAAACTTATTTACAAGGTCATACGAACTGGTGTATTATTTTCCCTACTCATTGTAGCATCTTGGCTTATGCGTCGTACCGTGGCCCCTGCGGGCCCGCGAGTTTGTACAATTAGAACACTAGGCGACGGAGAACTGGTCATGCCGAGCGCAGCGAAGCCTCTTGCTCGCTTCGCTGCGCTCGGCCAGAAATTGCCGCGCCGCGCGAGCTGCTTTGCTGCACTCAGTATGACAAACGCTTGCTGGCTGGTACTTCAATAGCTACTCACGGGCCCGCAGGGACCACGGTACACCTCGCTCCTACTCGGGCTGCGTCCAGTAAATGGTGAAGGTGGTGCCCTTGCCCAGCGTGCTGGCTACGGTGACGTGGCCGCCCTGGCTGCGCACGATGCGCTGCACCAGGTACAAGCCCACGCCGGTGCCCTCGACGTGCGTATGCTGGCGCACAAATAGCTGAAAAACTGGCGCTTGCGGATTATCCAGCTCCATGCCCAGGCCATTGTCGCGCACTTCGAGCACGGGCTCGCCGGCGGGCGTGAGGTAGCTGCGCAGCACCACGTGCGGCGGCCGGTCGGGGTGGGCAAACTTGAGGGCATTGCTCACCAGATTGTGCACTACTGAGCGCAGGTTGGCGCGGCCGTAGAGCAGGCCGGGGGCTTCTTCGACCTCCACATCCAGCTTGGCGCCGCGCTGCTGGGCCTGGGGGCGCAGGCCCAGCAGCACTTCTTCGAGCACCAGGGCCAGGTCGAGCAATTCTACCGGCTCTTGCTGGGGGCGCTGGGTGCGCACGGTGGCGGCCAGGTCGTGCAGCGTGGCATCGAGCTGGCCGAGCGCGCCATCCACCATGCCCAGCAGGTATTCCTGCTCGGGGTCGGCGAAGGAGGCGGTGCGGCGCAGCTCGTCGAAGAGGCCGCGCAGGTTGAGGGCCGGCTGGCGCAGGTCGTGGCTGGCGGCGTACACGAAGGTATCGAGGTCGTGGTGGGCGCGGGCCAGCTCGTCGTATTGCGTTTGTAGGGCCTGGTGGAGGCGATTTTGGTCCTCGACATCGGTGCAGGTGCCAAACCAGCGCGGCCCGCGCTCGTCGGCCAGCTGCCGCGCCCGAATGATGTGCCAGCGGTAGTAGCCGTCGTGGCGGCGCATGCGGTACTGCCCCTCAAAGGCCGAGCCGTTGGCGATGCTGAACACCCAGGCGCGGGCGGCGGCGGCCTGCTCCTCGGGGTGCAGCAGGCTCACCCAGCCGGCCGGCCCCAGCTCGTCCAGGGTCAGGCCCGAGTAGTCGGTGGTGTAGCGGTTGTAGTAATCGATAAGCCCTTCGGCCGTGGCCGTCCAGATAAGCTCGGGAATGCTGTCGGCCAAAAACCGCAGCTCGGCCTCGCCCCGGCGCAGAGCCTCGGCCAGCTCGCGCTGGTCGTGCATCTCGGTAAGGGCCCCGTGCCAATACACGGGCGGGTCGGGCAGGTGCACCTCGGGCAGGGCGCGGCTCAGCATCCAGCGGTAGTGGCCATCGTAGCGGCGCAGGCGGTACTCGTAGCTCCAGCCGCTGCCGGCCTGCCGGGCGGCCTGCCCCTGGTAGAGCACGCGCAGGCGGTCGTCGGGGTGGATAAGCAGCGGCCAGATGGCCGTGAGGTCGGCCGTGGGCGGCTGGCCCGTGAAGCGGTACCACTGCGGGCTGGCGTAGGTACAATTACCCTGCGCGTCAAGGGTATAGGTGATGAGCGGGGCCGTTTCGGTGAGCACCCGCAGGCGCGCATCGAGGTGGCGGGCTTCGAGGGCCAGCGCGTGGGCCCGCAGGCGGGCTTCTTCCTGGGCCGTTACCTCCACGGCAAACAGCAGCAGCCCGCTCACGGCCTCCTCGTCGGCGGCCTCGCGCACGGGCTCCAGGGCCAGGTCGTAGTAGCGCACGGTCGGGTCCTGGCCTTCCTCAAACGCCGCCGACAAGCCGTAGGCCTGGGCCACAAAAGGCTGCCCCGAGTGGTACACCTGCTGTAGTACTTCCTGCAAATCGGCGGGCAATCGGCTACTGCCCGCCAGCAGGCGCTCGCCCTCCCGCACGCCGGGGCCCAGTACCAGCTGCATGGCTTCATTTACGAAGCTGACGCGCATTTGCGGGCCTTCCAGCGTCACCACGCCTGCCGGAAGCTGCCGTAAAACCTTGTGCAGATGTTGCTCTCGCATAGAAGATAACAAAGGTAGCTCAGCTAAGAAAGAGTATAGCCGAGCTAACTATTCCGCAACACCTGACAGTTTATAAAATGCTTGCTTACTGAACGGGGGCCGCCGCTACGGGAGGTTTTTGGTCGGGAAAAACGGCCAGGCGCACGAGTTCGACCAGCATAGCATCGGCGATGGTGAGCGAGGCCGGCGGAGGTGGCAGCTGCTGCGGCAGCAAAAACCCCTGCAACGCCTCGAAGCCCGCCGGCTCGATGGGGTGAAACGCCATCGACCAGTCGGCAAAGCTGCGCGTGGTGATGGGCTTCTGCACCAGCTTACGCACGTGCGAGTGCCGCCCGTCGCGGCTAATGCGCTCAAACAGCGGAACCAGTATTTCGGCTTCGCCCTCAAAGAGTTGCGCGATATTGCCGTGACTGTAAAATAATACGCCCGTGACCTGGTGTATTGCATTATCGCGGCGGCATTGCGCGAGCAGGTACTGCAAATCCTCGTCGGAAAGCGGGCGCACGGCCCGGCTTATGTAGGCAATATGAATCATGAAAAAGCGAAGCGACCGTGACGCCACCACGTAAGCGCTGCCAGTAGCAATAAACCGTGATGGATGGTGCGAAATTACGCAGCTACCAGGCAGCTGGTTTTACGGCCGGGGCAAATTCCTTCGCCCCGCGCCCCAACACTTCCTGGCATCGCCCTCCATTTATTGCACTTCCAGCCCCGATACGCTCAGCCCCGCCGCATCGACGGCGGCAAGTTTGATGCGGTAGCTGCCCGCGTTTATCATGGTGCCGGTGGAGGTAGCGAGGTAGTTCCATTTACCTGGCTTAGAAGGCACTAGCTCCACGATTTCTTCTTTGATGAGCAGCTTACCATCGGCTCCCATCATGGTGAGCTTGGCGGTGAGCGGCTTGGCTAACTGGTTGGCGTAGCGAAAAGTAAGCGAATACGTATCGGCCACGCCTGTCTGAATAGTCCATTCCACGGCGCTGCCACTGGCTTCTCTGAAGGTGAGGCTTTCCTTAGTGTTCACCGTTTCCTTCACCACGCCGGGGCCGCTGATGCGGGCGGTGGCCGGCTTGTAGCCGGTGATGGGCTTGAGGTCGTAGGCCGGCTCGATGGTGCTGGCGCGCTGCACGGCTACGAGGCAAGGCGAGGCACCCAGGGCTACCGCCCCGCCCGCCGCAAACCGCTGCCGAAATACGCGGTACAAACGCCCTCCGGCTCCGTCGGTTTCGAGGGTGGTTTTGGTGTCTTCGTAGGCGTTGAGCCAGTCGGGCCGGGTGGTTTGCTTGGCATCGAGCGCGACGTACACGTCGGCGGCCGTGCTCACGCGGAACGTAGCACGCGGCACCGACCCGGCACTAGGGGTGGGCGCTTGCAGCCACTCGGCCCCAAAAAGCGCCGAGGGCAGCTTGCTGAAGGTCGTTGCCGCGTCGGCGTACACCGGGCGGCCGGTGTCGAGCCACGTTTGGGCTGCCCACTGCGCGGCGGGCTGCACGTCGGTGATAAGGGGCTGCGGGGCGGGCGCCGCCTTGGCATTTGCATCGAGGCTAGCGATGGCAAGGGCCGAAATCAGGGCCTGGCCCGAGGCTACGTGCGGAAACGACAGCACCAGCTCGCCGCCCGTTACGCGCGCTTGCACGGTCTTTTTCAGGGCTTGGTCGTGGCCGGCTTCCTTCCAGATATCAAGGTCGTGCAGGACAGTTTGGCCATTCACGGCCACGTCGAACAAGCGCCAGCCGGCGCAGTCGAGCCCGCCGCCCGTGCCCAGCCACGGCTCCGCGAAATACAGCTCGACCAGATACTCGCCATCGGGCACCGGGAAGGCGTAGCGCAACTGCTCACGCCCGTAGCGGAAGTCCTGAAACAACGCCCCGTCGGCAGTGCCACGAATAGGGTCGGTGGTACGACGCTGGCTGGCAAAAAACGGATTCAGCCCCGGAAACGCCCGCGTCCACGACTCGGAGCCCCAGGTTTCGGGGCCGGTGCGCGGCTGGTCGGCAGCCCAGGTCTGGCCCTGGCCATCGCGGTAGGCGGGGCCGCCGCAGTTTACGCGGTAGAGGTACTTGTAGCCGGGCTGCGCGGCGGTCAGCGGCGCTTGTCCTGGCTCCTTACCCAGCAGCTCGCCCAGGTGCGGGGCCGCGGGCAAATGGTGCAGCACGAGGTAGTCTTTCGCCACGGCTTTTCCGCCCACGTAGCCCACGGCGTAGAGCACATTGTACTTGATGTCAGCGCCATCCCACTGAAAATGCGTGCCGATGCCACCCGCGCGGGTTTTGCGGCCTAGGGAAGCGGCATTTACGTCGTTGAACAGCTCTACCTCGTCGCAATTCGAGTACACCGTGAGGCTGTCCTTGCGGCCGGGCGCGAGCCAGCGGTCGGGCCAGGTGTGCGAGGCGAGGTACACCATCGGCGCGGTGGCCTTGGGCGCATAGTTGGCCCGGAACATATAAAAGGCGTCGGTCGGCTCTTCCCAGGGCGTGAGCAGGCCCTTGTAATTCACTGGCCCGATGCGGTCTAGCTCGCGCTGGCCTTCGCCGCCCTGCACCCGGCCGGGGTTGTCGTGCGAGGTCAAGAGCCAGAAAAACTGGCCCGCCGTGCGGTCTCTGGCCGATTCGGCGAGGCGCACTTTCAGCTCCATGAGCTGGGTCATGCGGTCTTCGCTGGGCGGGCCGCTGGCTTTGAAACTGCCTTCGGTATGCAAATCGAGCGTGCGCCAGGCCCCGTACTCGCCGATGAGCACCTGGCGCTCCACGTCGGCGGCGTAGGCCAGCGGGTCGCCGCCGTAGGTGCCGGTCCAGTTCTGGGGCACGTCCCAGTCGGTGCCCTGGCCACCGTTGCAGGTCGTGACCTTGCGCTCGCGCGAGGCCGTAGGGTCGAGCTGCCGGATGAGGGCCGTGCATTCGCGGGCAAAGTCGGCGGGCAGCGTGCTCTCGTTTTCCAGCCCCCACAGCACCACCGAGGGCGAATTACGCCGCTCCTTGACCCAATCGGTCAACAAGGATTTAAAATTAGCCCGAAAAGCCGGCGTGTCGTACCACACGTGCGCCGCCAGCTGCGGCCACCACAGCACGCCCAGCGAGTCCCAGTTGGCCTGGTAGCGCAGGTTGTGCGGCTGGTGCGCGTCGCGAAAAGCATTAAAGCCAGCGGCTTTCACCATCGCCACGCGGGTGCGAATCTGCTCGGATGTGAAGGCGTGGCTTTGCCCTAATAAGTGCTCATACTCCGCAATGCCATTGATGAAAACCGGCTGGTCATTGAGCAAAAACTGCTTCTGTCCCGCCACCGGCGCCCGCCCAATCGGCCAGCTCACCCAACGAATGCCGTAGGGCGTTTCCAGCTCATCGAGCAGCTTGCCCTGGGCGCTGATTTTAGTGACAAGCCGGTACAAATACGGGTCGGCCAGCGACCATAGGTGCGGCTGCCGCAGCAGCGGCAGTGCCTGGCGCAGCGGCACTGTGGCCCCGGCCGCCAGCTTCTGCTTGGCTTTAATTTCGGCCACTACCCTACCCTGCCGGTCAAGCAATTGACTGAGCACGGTTAGCGTTTGCGCCGCGCCCGCGTAGTTTTTGATTTCCGTTTCCACATTCAGCCGGGCACTTTGCGCCGACAGCGTAGAGTCGGCCCACACGTGCACGCCAAACGGCTCTACGCGCACCGCATTGGTAATCAGCAGCGATACTGGCCGAAAAATACCCATCGGCTGCGAACCCTCCGAAAAGCCGCGCTCCTCGGAGCACCCGCCGCACACCCAGGGCAAGTCCTGGATACCGGCCGGATGGTCGGCGCGCACGGCCAGCACGTTGGGGCGGCCGTCGCGGCGCAGGGCGGCCGTGGCATCGAGGGTGAAGGTGGTGCGCCCGCCGGCGTGGAAGCCCAGCTTTTGGCCATTCAGCCACACCGTGGCGTAGGAGCCGACGCCTTCGAAGAAAAGAAAATAGCGGGCGTCTTTGGCGGCATTTGGGGTAGCGAAGGCTTTGCGGTACCAGGCGTAGCCGTGGCGGTTGCCGTGGCGCAGGCGGCGGTAGCCGGCGTAGGCATCCCAGTTGTGGGGCACGGCCACGGTTTGCCACTTCTGGTCATTGAAACCGGGCTGCTCGAAGGTGGGGTACGCGGCGGGGTTTTGATCGTCGGCAGTGGTGCGCCAGTTTTCTAGCAGCGGGATTTCGCGGCGGGGCGTTTGGGCGTGGGCGGCAAAGAATACGAAGCTGAGTAGCAGGCTCGCCAGGCGCGGGCACCTCACCCCCCGGCCCCCTCTCCCAAAAAGAGGGGGAGCCTGACGCCGAATGACGTCCGCTGGCGGTCGGCTCCCCCTCTTTTTGGGAGAGGGGGTCGGGGGGTGAGGTGCCCGCGCTTGAGCTGGGCCTACTAAGCTATCCATTGCAAATCAAACTATTTAATCACCTTCAACTCCCCCGTCAGCTTGTAACCCTTTCCCGCTTTCGTCACCAGCCGCACTTCCCTCCCGCCGTATTTCACCACGCAGGCGCGCCCGGCTTCCGACTGAATTTCTAATGTTTGCAGCTTGCCCTGTATCCACTTCATATTCACCACAAAGCCGCCCCGCGCCCGCAGGCCGCGCACCTCGCCGGCCGCCCAGGCGGTGGGCAAGGCGGGCAGCAGGTCGAGCACCCCATTTTGGCTTTGCAGCAGCAGTTCGGCCATGCCGGCCGCGCCGCCGAAGTTGCCATCGATTTGAAACGGCGGGTGGGCGTCAAACAGGTTTTTGTACACGCCGCCTTGCTCGGGGCCAGTGCCATTTTCGGCGGGCGCGAGCAAGTTTTGGAGAACGCGCAGGGCGTGGTCGCCGTCTCGAAAACGGGCCCAAAGGTTCACTTTCCAGGCCAGGCTCCAGCCGGTGCCGCCGTCGCCGCGCTGCACCAGCGAGGTGCGGGCGGCCTGCATCAGCCGGGGGTCGGCCCAGGTAATATCGGTGCCCGGAAACACGCCCCACAGGTGCGATACGTGGCGGTGGGTATCGGCGGGGTCGTCCTTGTCTTCGAGCCACTCCTGCAACTGGCCGTGCTGGCCGATTTGGTTGGGCGCTAGCTGGTTGGCTTTGGCAGTTAATTCCTGCTGCAAATCAGCATCTATACTTAAAGCTTGGGCCGCCGCCGTGGTGGTTTTGAACAGCTCCCGGATAAGCTGGTGGTCCATGGTGGGGCCGGCCACCAGCCCACCGTGCTCGGGCGAATTGGCAGGCGTACTGATGAGGTAGCCGGTGCGCGGGTCTTTGGTCAAAAAACTGACGTAAAACTCAGCCGCCGACTTCAGCACCGGGTACTGCTGGCGCAGAAAATCCTTGTCCTGCGTGAACTGGTAGTGCTCCCAAATGGGCTGGCACAGCCACGCCGCGCCCGTCACCCAAATGCCGTGATTAGCCGCGTTGATGGGGGCCGTGCCGCGCCAAATGTCGGTGTTGTGGTGCAGCACCCAGCCGGGGGCGTTGTAGTTGTTTTTGGCAGTGGCTTGGCCGGCCTGCGCGGCCTCGTCGATGAACTGCACCAGCGGCGCGGTGCAGGCCGCCAAGCCCAGCACCTCGGCCGGCCAGTAGTTCATCTGGAGGTTGATATTGGTGGTGTACTTGCTGCCCCACGATGGCGTCAGCGACTCGTTCCAGATGCCCTGCAAATTGGCCGGCAGCCCGCCTTTTCGGGACGAAGAAATCAGTAAATAGCGCCCGTATTGCAGGTACAGCGCCAGCAGCGCCGGGTCGGCGGCGGGACTGAATTTCAGGATGCGCTGGTCGGTGGGCAGCTGCTCTTGCGGCTGGTGACCTAGGTCGATGGTGAAGCCTGCGAACAGCTTCTGATAGTCAGCAACGTGCTCGGCTCGTAGCGCCAGGTAAGACTTGCGAGCCGCTGCTTCAGCAGCTTGGGCAGCTAGCCTTTCGGGCTCGCCCGAGGTGTCGCGGTAAGTCTTGAAATTGGTGGCGGCGGTGAGCGTAAACGTGGCCTCGTCTGCATTCTCCAGTTGAATACCAGTGTCCGAAACGGTCACTTTTCCGTGGGTAGTGGCTACGCGCAGGTAGCTCACGCCGCGCAGCACCCCGTCGCGCACCTGCACGGCCAGGGCCAGCGTGTGGCCGTCTACGCGGTAGGTTTTGGTTGGCTGGTGCGGGCTCTGGAAGCGGGCGCTCAAGCTAATTTTCCCCTTTGCGTCGGCCCCTAGGTGCCACACCAAGGCCTGGGCGGGGTTGCTGGCAAAGTACTCGCGGGTAAACCGCACGCCGCCTTGCGTGTAGGTAGTGCGCGCCACGGCCTGGCTGATATCCAGCTCGCGGCGGTAGTCGCTCACCGGGCCAGCCCACGCAATAGCCAGCAGCACGTCGCCAAATGGCTGGTACGAGGCCTGGTAGCTCGGCACCAGCGGCGGCTCGGCATCCTGCACCCAGTACTGCCAGGCGGGCGCCAGTGGCACGCCGGTGGCCGGGTCGGCCCCTTCGGGATAGGCCACAAAAACTGGCTGTTTTTCCTTCACCCCAATCAGCCCGCCCTTGTCGGAGTAGTTGAGCACCTGCACGGCCACCTCGTTGCGCCCGGCCCGGAGCACCGCCGCGGGCACCCGGTAGCGCCGCTTTTTGCTGATGCCCTCATCGGTGCCCACTGGCTGGCCGTTCACGTACGTAAAATCCACGTCGCGAATCCGTCCTAGGCTAAGCGTCAGGTCTTTGCCGGCCCAGGCGGCGGGCAAGTCGAAGGTTGTTCTGAGCCACACCGCGCCATCGAGGCCTTCGAGGCCAGCACTTTCCCAGCCGTTGGGGGTCGGAATGGCCAGGGGCTTCCAGTCGTGGCCAGCAGCGTTGGCCTGCGCCACGCTCACGGCGCGCACCCGTTGCAGCCAGGCGGCTTTGGCAGCCTCGTAGCCTTCCTCGTGGTCTTTCAGGCCCATGAAATGCTGCTCGGCCAGCGCCTCGGCTTCGGCCTGCTTGCCGGCGGCCAGCAGCTGCCGAATCTGGGGCAGATACTGTGCCGCGCCCGGCCGGTTGTAGCTGCGCGGCCGGCCAGTCCAGAGCGTGGCCTCGTTGAACTGAATCCGGTCTTGCGCCACGCCGCCAAATACCATCGCCCCCAGGCGGCCGTTGCCGAGCGGCAGCGCATCGGTCCACTTGGCGGCGGGCTGGGCATACCACAGCTTCAACGGCTGCTGGGCCAGCGCATGGGTGGCCAGCAGGCAAAGCAGGAAAGAAAATAAACGCGGGTGGGACATGAGATGTAGCGCGGACTCTGCGAGTTCGCAAAGTGAGTAGTTTGCTAACAACTGCCTTCGCGGACTCGCAGAGTCCGCGCTACGTACGCTACGGCCCAACTACCGCTTCCGTCACGTCGGTGTCGCGGCTCACGGGCAGCTTCACGTATTTCAAGTTATTGTTTTGCAACACGATATTGCGCGTTTTCGCGCCTTTCAGTTGCAAAAATGAGTCGGTGCCCGCCGCCGGAAACGAGTTGTATACGAAGGCATCAGTGGTATTCGTCAGTTCCAGTAGCGGCGCGGCCACGGTGGTGCCCCGCGTGCCATCGAGCCAGATTTCGCGCACGTTTTCGATGCGGATGGCCGGACCGGTAGTGCAATTAATCTGCACGTTGTGGAAGGCAATATTACGCGCTTCCTTCACCGTAAAACCTTGCTTAGTATCAAGGTTAAGGTTGGAAAACGTGACGTTTTCGATGGGCATTTCGCTCAGGCCATTGAGCAGCCCCGCCTGGTTGCCCTCCGCCGTAATATTGCTAAAATGGATGTTGCGAAAGCGCGGCGTGCGCTCACTCACCGGCTCGGGCGTCGTCTTATCGTACTGCATATCGAGCACGATAATCTGGTCGCGGATATTCTTCATCACCACGTTATCGACTTGAATATCTTCCACTACACCGCCGCGCCCGCGCGCCGTTTTGATGCGAATACCCCGGTCAGTACCATCGAAAATGCAGTTCGAAATCGCAATTTTCTTCACCCCGCCCGACATCTCCGAGCCAATGACCACGCCGCCGTGCCCGGCCAGCATCGTGCAGTTAGTGATGGTATAATTCTCGGCCGGCACGTTCATTTTGCGGCCCGCCTTGTCCTTGCCCGACTTGATGGTGATGCAGTCGTCGCCCACGCTAATATGGCAGTTCGAAATATGCACGTAGCGGCACGACTCGGGGTTAATGCCATCGGTATTCGGCGATTTGGGGTTGTTAATCGTCACGCCCGTCACCGTCACGTTTTCGCAAAACTCGGGATTCACCGTCCAGAAAGGCGAGTTGCGGATAGTGATGCCTTCGATGAGCACGTTTTTGCAAAACATGGGCTGAATAAAGGGCGGCCGCAAAAAGCCCCGCGCCATCACGCCGGGCACGTTGGGCCTGAGCAATTCCAGCGCTTCCGTGTTCTGGCGGCGAAACTCCTGCTGCCACTTCGAATCCTCTTTCCGGCGCGATTCACCTTCAGCAAAATCCCACCACCGCTTGCCCTGCCCATCAATGATGCCGCGGCCTTTAATCGTGATATTCTGCGCCTTGTAAGCATAGAATAGCGGCGAAAAACCCATGATGTCCACGCCCTCGTAGCGCGTCTGCACGAAGGGCATATAGTCGTCAAAGTTGGTGCTGAAATACAGCACCGCGCCCGCGCCTATCTCAATGGTAATGTTGCTCTTGAGGTGAATCGGTCCGGTCAAGTATTTGCCCGCCGGGAAGTACACCGTACCGCCGCCCGCCTTGCTAGCCGCCGCAATAGCCTTGGCAATGGCAGCGGTCGAGAGCTTGGTACTGTCGTTGCGCGCACCGTATTTGAGGACGTTGTAGGTGTTCTGGGCGCGGGCGGTTAGGCTCAGGAAAACGAATAGTAGAAGCAACCCTAACGTGGGCGCCTCACCCCCCAGCCCCCTCTCCGAAAAAGGAGAGGGGGAGCCGGGCGACAGTTTGAGTTGAAAATCTGGCATTTACAAGGATATTCTTCTAATTAATGATTTCACCAATCGGCGATAGGCTCCCCCTCTCCTTTTCGGAGAGGGGGCTGGGGGGTGAGGCGCCCACGTTAGGATATTATAGCTTAGCCGTCACCTTTTTCAACTCGCCGGCGTGGGCAATTTCCTTTCCGTCGGCCAGCACGCGCAGGCCTTGGCCCTTACCGTATTTCTGGCCCGTTTTATCCCACAATACAGTGAGCATGCGGCCATGGTAGCGCACCTGGTCAAGGCAGAAATAATCCCACTGCCCGGCGGGCACCAGTGGGAAAACTTCCACCACATTGTCGGGGCTCGGCTTGAGGCCGACGAGGCCGGTAATTATCAAGTCAGCGAAGCCCGAGTGGTTGTAGTAGCTACTGCGCGGGTTGTCGCCTTTCAGCCATTCGCCGTTCTTTTCGTCTTGGTATTCACCTAAGTAGGGCTGGCCGTTTTTGCGAAACGATAGCGCGTATTTGTGCAGCTCATCGTAATACACCTGCGGCGTCATGGTGCCGTGGTTTTTGTAGTTGGTGAGCAGGTTGGCGAGGCCTTTCAGCGTTTGGGTGGTGGCGTAGGGCCACACCGCGCCGTCCCACTCGCAGCCGTGGCCCGAGCCGTGGGTGCGGAAACCCGGCGCCCGCCGCTCGGCCGTGGTGATGCCCCAGGGCGCCTTAAATCCGCCTTCGTCGGTGAGCTGCGTCCACTGCCGGGCATACTGCGGCTTGTCGGCGGGCAGGTCAAAATACCACGGAATGTAGCCTAGCTCCTCCCGCGCCTCACACAGGCCGCCTTTGGCATACTGCACCTTGAAAAAGTCGGCTTTTGGGTCCCAAAGCGTCTTTTGCACGTCGGCGCGGAGCTGCTTGGCTTTGGCGGCGTACTTGCGTTCGAGACTGTCGTTTTTGGTCAATTTATACATGGTGGCCAGCGCTTTGGCATTGCCATACATGTAGCTGTTGATGGTGGGGCGCACGTTCTGCTCCTTGCGCCCGCCGCTGATGGATTCTTCCATCGCATCCTTCACATCGTACTGCCAAAATAGGCCGCTGGGCAGCTTGCGCTCTTTTTCCCACTGTCGGTAATCGGCATTTAGCGCAGGCAGCAGCTCCTGCACAAACGCTTTGTTGTCATTGACTTCATACAAGCCATACACCGCATCGGGCAGCCAACTGCTGAAGCTGTGCAGCTTGGTATTCACCTGTGGCTGCTTGGCCTCTAACCAGAATTTCGTGTACTGCTCCACGTACTTCGGGTCGTGCAGCCAGCGCGCCTCGTTGAGGTGGTGCCCTAGGGCGCTACTGATAGTATTGTAGGGCCCGGCGTGCTTCATCGGGGTGATGAACTCGGTGAATACGTAGCCGTCGGGCGTCTGCTTGAGGTGCTTGCGGAAGGCCCACCACCGGTAGTAATACGCCTGCTGAATGGCCGAATCAGGGCACTCGAACAGCGGCACCTCGCGGGCTAGCCAATCGGCCGCCTGCGCATTGGGTATCAGATTAATAACGTCTTCCTTATCCAACTCATTGAAGCGGGCCACGCTAGCGCGCAGCTGGTCGGTAGAGAGTACCGGGCTGGCGACCGGGGCGGCGCCAAGCAGACCTAAAGCAAGAACAAAACGGGTGGGATTCATGCGGGAGCAGTTGCGCGGACTTTGTAGTCCGCGTTGGGGTAGTGCGGTAACCTAGGGAGTCGCGGACTACAAAGTCCGCGCAACATTTTACTCAAACAACCAGTCAATTTCCTTGCCCATGCCGCCCGCGCTACCCAGGCCCGCGTTGTAGGTCGGCACCGGCTGGCTAGCTTCCACAAAGCCCAGAATAATGCACGCGCCCCGCGCTAGATTGAGCGTGTGGGTGCCGGGTTTGAAGGAGTAAGTGTGCACGTTCACGGGCGGCATTCCGGCGATGGCTACGGCATTGGAAATCTTGCTATCGGCCTGCCCGTAATCGTTGGCGCTGGCGTCGATTTCCAGCGTCGGCGTGGGCAAAAAACGCAGGCTTTTCTGGTTGAAAAACCCAACTAAAACCTGCACGGGCGTTTTGGTCGTAAACCGTATTTCAGTACCCTGTACTACTTGCTGAGCTTTGCTGAAACGCAGCCCTTTCAGCCCCGCCAATTCAGGCGCCAGCGCGGTAATGTTCGCAGCGGTGTCAGCAAAAACTGATTGACCCACCGCGGCAGTGTACGAATTAATGCCTTTGCTCAGCAGCGTTACCGAAGCATTGCGAAGCGCGGCAGTTTTCGCCGCTACGGGCGCGTTTTTCACTGCTTTTAGCGAGTCGATATTTTGCTGAAAATCGGCCAGTTCTTTTTGGTAAACGGGTAGCATTTCCACCCACGTTTTGTAGGTGCCATCTACGCCGCGCATCGGGATTTTGCGCTGCGCGGTTTGCATGCTGTTGGCGTACAAATACGTGTCTTTAGTCAATTTCGTCAGCGTTTGCCAGGCGGCTACGCTGCGCTGCAAATACGGTACGGCCTGCTCTAGGTCAGTTACTTTGTGCGAGTATTTGTAGCGCAACGTCAGCAGCGCAGCGCGGGCTTTTTCGGCGTAAAAATTAGCCAGCGCGTCGTAGCAATACATGTCGTTTTTGAGGCGCGCAAACTCGTCTTTGTTTTGCTTGATGCCGGGCGCGGCGCGCTCGATGGCGACCACCGCTTTTTGGCCGTGCGCTACTACTTCATCGGCTATTTGCAGCGGGGTTTCGCCGATATGCTTCTCGCCTTTCGCCTCCTTTTCGGCGTACTCGATAATCATCTCGCCCTCTGGTGATTCCGACTCGTAGAGCAGCGTGAATAGCCCGTAGCGCTTGGGGTCGATGAGCTGATTCATCAGCATCCCTAGGGTCAGGGTTTGGCGGTTGCCGTCAGTGATGCCGTAGCGGCGCAACAGCTTGGGTGCTATTTCGCCCGACTGCTCGTAGGCTTCCAGAATGTGCTTGCCGGTGGCTAGGTCGCTGCCGAATTGGTTGGCTAGGCGGCCGCCCCAGTAGTCGATTTCGGCGGGCCTAGGGCGGTTGGCGCGCCAGGCATAGCGGCTCCACTCGGCGTACCAGAGCCAGTCGCGGTCGGGCTGGAGCTGGCGGCCGGGCGCGTTGTCTGCCGTGTAGGGCCAGTCCCAGTACGACGATTCGGGGTAGAGGTGCAGGCCGTTGGCGCCGTAGGTGTGGTGCATGGCCAGCACCGATTTTTGAATAAAATCGGCTGACCCATAGCGAAATGGCTCTAGGTTGGCTAGGATGTGCACGTTCTCGATGTGCACCGAATTCATGCCGCTGAGCTGCCGGTGCAGCGCCGCCCACGAGCCGCGCGGTGTGTAGGTCGTCAGCGCCTCGCCGTTGAATTTGGCTTCGGTATACAGGTTCTTATATAATGGCAGCGCGGCATTGATAACCCGCGGCGCGTCGGTGTCGTGGGCGCGCAGCACGATGGGCGGCTGCTCGGTTTGGCCGAGGGCTTTGAGGCCATCCTGCACGCCGGGAATGATGGTTTTCGTAAACCAATCCACGTCGTCCTGACCCGTGCCTTCCATCGCCTCGCCCAGGGCCACCATCAAACCCACGTGGGGGTATTTCTCCACGAAAGCGGCGATGGATTTGCGGGTGTAGTCGGCAATCAGCGGCACGATGGGCCGGGCGCGGTCCTGGGTTTTGATGTTATAATGCTCGGCGAAGGGCTTGGAAACGATGATGTTGTAAAACATCTGAATCACCCAAATACCGCGCTTGTCGGCCTCCTCGGTGAGGAAGCGGTACATCTCCTCGTTTTTCTTGAAGGTAGCGTCGTCGACCTCCACCGCAAACGGATATTCCTTGAGCCGCACCAGCGACGCGAAGGGGTGCCCGTTCCAGAGATAGAGCGAGTTCATGCGGTTATCGACCAGCATGTCGAGGTACTTCACCCACAGCGCCTTGTCGTAAAACCACGGAAACGTTTCGGGCGTGTACGGGTACTCATACACGTTGCGGCCGGGCAGGTAGGTGGGCTTTTGCACGCCGATGCAGGCGCCACGCATCACCATTTCGGGCTGGTCGGTGAGGTGCAGATTGGAGCCGATTTTGCCTTGCTTTTTCACTTCTTCGGCCAGCTCCAGGCAGCCGTAGAGCGCGCCCGAGTTGTCGGTGCCGCTGATGATAACGACATCGTTTTTGGCCGACGTTAGCGCGAAGCCTTCTTTGCCTGGCGCTTTGTCGGGGGCCGGCGCGGTGGCCGCGGCTTGCTTGAGCAGCGGGTCGGCGGCCTGGCCAATTACTATCAAGCCCTTTTTGCTGAGCAGCTTATCTTGCTGTTGCACCTGCACTTTGTAGCCCGCCGCCCGCAGCGCGGTGGCCAGGCGGGCCGCGCCGTAGTGCAGGCGCGGGTGAGCGTTTTTGGGGAGCTGAATGGTGCGGGACTCTTGCGGCGGCGCACTGCTCAAACCAGACGCGCCAATGGCCCGAAGCAGAAGGCTGCTCAGCAGCAAATAACTAGCGGCGAGTTGCTTCCAGTGGCTTCGGTTCATTGGCGCGCGGTTTGTTTTCGACAGCTCGGTAAGGACACTATACCTGGTGTCAAAAGTAGCCGCGGCGGCCTAGGGCGATTTGTAGCATCTTCTCTGGCTCTTGTAAGATATTGCCATTGGGCGGGGGGCGGTTGTCTCAAGCGTGTTTACCCCACCCCCGGCCCCTCCCCTCCGGGAGAGGGGAGCCTAACGAAGACTACTGCTTTCCCTAAAATTATCAGCTAGGCTTAAAAAAAGCTATATACTAACAGCCCACAGCTTAACGCTCAACGCTAGGCTCCCCTCTCCCGGAGGGGAGGGGCCGGGGGTGGGGTCCTCGCGCCTGGGTTTTCCACGCTACCAGCAGGCTGTCCGGCGTCATGCTAACATCCTACACAGGCTCGAAAAAATGGTACAGGTAGCGGCGGCTTTTACCCGCTTATTTCGCCCTTCCCAACTCCCACCTTTTCCATGAAAAAACAATTCGCTTCGCTGGCTTCCCTGGCCGTTCTCGCCACCTTGCCGCAGCTGGCCCGCGCGCAGTATCCTTCCATTCCGCCGGATGTGCAGAAGGCCAGCGACGATATGATGAAAGAAGAGCGGCGGCAGTCGGACATTGCCTGGAACAAGGCCTATCCGATTATCAAAAAAGAAGCCCAACAGGGCAAGCCCTACGTGCCGTGGGCCGCCCGGCCGATTGATTTGCCGCAGTCGCCGCTGCCGTCGTTTCCGGGGGCCGAGGGCGGCGGGTCGCACACGTTTGGCGGGCGCGGCGGGCGCGTTATCGTGGTCACGAGCCTGGAGGACCGCGGGCCGGGCACCCTGCGCGAGGCCTGCGAGCAGGGCGGCGCGCGCATCGTGGTGTTCAACGTGGCGGGCATTATCCGCCTGAAAAGCCCGCTCATTATCCGGGCGCCATACATCACTATTGAGGGCCAAAGCGCGCCCGGCGACGGTATTTGCGTGGCCGGCGAATCGGTGTGGCTGAATACGCACGACGTGCTGGTGCGCTACATGCGCTTTCGGCGGGGCGAAACCAACGTGGGCCGGCGCGACGATGCCATCGGCGGCAACCCGATTGGCAACATCATGATTGACCACGTTTCGGCCAGCTGGGGCCTCGACGAAAACATGTCGATGTACCGCCACATGTACAACGACAGCACCGGCATTGCGGAGCAGAAGCTGGGCACGGTGAATATCACCATTCAGAACTCGATTTTCTCGGAGGCGCTCGATACTTGGAACCACGCCTTTGGCAGCACCCTAGGGGGCGAAAATTGCTCGTTTATGCGCAACCTGTGGGCCGACAACGCGGGCCGCAACCCGTCGATTGGCTGGAACGGGGTGTTCAATTTCGTGAACAACGTGATGTTTAACTGGGTGCACCGCTCGACCGACGGCGGCGACTACCGCGCCCTCTACAACATCGTGAATAACTACTACAAGCCCGGCCCCAGCACGCCCAAAGATACGCCCATCGGCCATCGCATTCTGAAGCCCGAATCGGGCCGCAGCAAGCTGAAGTACCAGGTGTATGGCCGCGCCTACGTGGCCGGCAACATCGTGGAGGGCTTCCCCAACGTGACCAAAGACAACTGGGACGGCGGCGTGCAGGTGGAAGAACTCGCCAACGCCGGCCCCTACACCGCCGACATGAAGGCCACCGCGCCGCTGCCCATGCCCGAGCTCACGATGCTGCCCGCCGACAAGGCCTACGCCTACGTGCTCGACCACGCCGGCGCCACCCTGCCCAAGCGCGACCCAGTCGATACCCGCGTCATCACGCAGGTGCGCACCGGCAAAATCGACTATATCAAGAACGTGAAGCTGCCCGAAACGCAGTTTAAGCACCGCCGCCTACCCATCGATTCGTACAAGCAAGGCATCATCACCGACCCCGTGCAGGTGGGCGGCTACCCCACCTACGCCGGCAAGCCCTACGCCGACGCCGACAAGGACGGCATGCCCGACGACTACGAAAAGAAGAACGGCCTCAACCCTAAAAGCGCTGCCGACGCCAGTGCGATTGCTAAGAATGGCTACGCCAACATTGAGAACTACCTCAACAGCCTCGTGGACGTGAAAGACGTGAAGCCAACGGGCGGCGTAGAAATGGGCGGCGGGCTGTCGCGGATGTAAACCAGTTGCGCGGACTTTGTAGTCCGCGAAGGAATTGCCCCTCACG
>JAKONR010000349.1 GCA_022701825.1 Hymenobacteraceae bacterium
GGGGCCGCATCGGCACGCCCGCCGATGCCGACTCGGTGCTGGCCGTGGGCGGCCTCGACCCCGCCACCGGCCTGCACGTGGCCTTCAGCTCGACCGGCCCCAGCGCCGACCGCCGCCTCAAGCCCGATGTGTCGGCCTTTGGCATCGTGCTCACCACCACGCCCGGCGGCTACGAGCGCCTGGAAGGCACTTCGTTTGCCGCGCCGCTGGTGGCGGGGCTGGCGGCCTGCGCCTGGCAGCCGCAGCGGTCGGCCAAGGCGATGGAGCTGTTTCGCCAGCTGCGCGAATCGGCTGACCTGTATCCGTATTACGACTACGCCCACGGCTACGGCCGGCCCCAGGCCAGCTACTTTACGGAGGCCAAAATGCTGCCCCGCAAGGCCGTGCCCACCTTCGACTTTGTGGCCCACGACTCGGTGGTGACGGTGGTGCTGCGGCCGGTGGCCACCGTGCCCACCGCCCAGCCGCTGCCCCTGCTCACCGACCCCGAAGAAGCCAGCCCTGCCTGGCTCGCCGCCCTCGGCCCCGATGCCAGCTCCAACCCGCCCGCGCTGCCTGGCACCGCGCCCAAGGCGCCCACCAGCGTGGCGCCCGTGGGCCAGGAGCGGCCCTCGGCGGCGGAGGGCGCGCCCCTGCCGGCCCCCGATGCGTATCCGCCGCGCCTCTACTGGCACCTGGCCAACCGCCGGGGCGTGCTGCACCGCTACGAAGTGCGCGCCGTGGCCCAGCGCGCCGTGCTGCAAGTGCCCCGCCGCTTCCTGAAAAACGGCACGGTGCTGCGGGTGTCGTTTCGAGGCTACACCGGAGAATACACGGACTAGCACGCAACCCTTGGGCGGGGCCGAGGGTCTGGTACTAGGGGAAGCCCAAAACCCCGCACAACCGCCCCGCGCCCAAAACCCCGCCGCCTACCCCTAGCTTCGTGCCCGCTGAGGCAGTTTCTACCCCTTCTATGAAAAGCAAGTACCAGTGGCTGCTCGCCGCGTGCCTGGCCGCCCCGGCCGCCCACGCCCAGCAAGTGCTGCTGCAAACCGACGTGGCCCGCGATACCCTGCGCCCCCGCACGGGGCCCAATCGCCGCTATTTTGGGCACCTCTACGCCAGCTACGGGCTGGCGCTGGGCGGTAGCGGGGCCGGCCTGCCGCTGCGCTACGGCTTCGGCTCGGCCGAAACCCAGGTGGGCGGCCGCCTCAAATGGCGCCTGGCCGACCACCTGGCGCTCACCACCGACCTGCGCTACGCCTACCTGCGCTACGCCCTGGCCCAGGATGCGGGGTCCAAAGCCGCGCCCTTCACCGCCCGGCACGACACCGAAACCCTGACCTACCACCAGCTGCAAGGCGAACTGGGCCTGCGCCTAAATGCCGGCTTTAAGCCCCGCGGCAACGTAGTGGGCACCTACCTCGACCTGCTGGCCTACGGTGGCCCGGCCCTGGCCGCCAACCACACCACCATCGACAAAGACACCGGCCAGGGCGAGCTTGAGGCTACTCGCCACGCGCCGCCTTATATGCAGCGCTGGCTGGGTGGCGTGGGCCTGCGCCTGGGCAGCGGCTCGCTGGCGCTAGTGGGCCGCTACCGCCTCAGCCAGGCCTTGCGGCCCACCGAAACCTTGCGCCCGCCCGAGCCGGCGCGCTGGGTGGTGGGGGTCGAAATTGGCTGGTTTTAACGGCCGGTGGCTGGTATTCTGCGTATCTTCACCGGGCTTCTTGCCTTTTTCCCCGTTTTTATGAAACCGTCACTTTTTACTATTTGCGCAGTCGCCGGCCTCTTGCAGCTGGGTACCTCCTGCATCAATACGGAGCGGGAAGTGGCCACCTCCACCAAAGACCCGCGCAGTGTGTACGTGCCGCCCGCTAGCACGGGCCGCCGCATCAGCGGGGCCACCGTGCTCAATACGGTGCGGGCCAGCCACGCTTTTTCGGACCCCAAAACCAAGGATAATTTCGTGCTGCAGCTGCGCGGCCCGCGCATCCTTACCAGCCGCGTGCACCTCATCGTGCTGAGTGCCCAGGGCGATACGCTGCGCCACGAGGTGCTGCCCGCCCGCGCCCTGCTGGCCGGCAGCACCGCCCAGGACAGCAAAATGGCCACCGTGCGCGACCAGGAAATCGCTATTCTGCGCCGCATGAACAACTTCTTCACCGAAGACCATTTCACGCGCCCCGCCGTGCCCGCCAGCGCTACCCAGCCCGCCGAGCTCGATGCCAAAGCTTGGGATAGCCTGCGCGCCGACCCCGCTGCCATCGGCTTCGACTACCCCGGCGCCGCCGGCAACGACATGCGCCTGGCTTATTCGCGCCAGTTGCGCCGCGCCGTAGCCATCAGCCAGTAGCCTGGTACTAAGTAAAGTAGCCGGGCCACCTTATCCTATGTCGATAAGGTGGCCCGGCTACTTTTTGGTAGGCAGTCAGTAAATGAGCTACCTCCAACCCCAGGATTGTGGCAGACGGGCCTTCACAAAATCTGGCAGAATTCCAGGCGCTCGCCATCCGGCCCTAGCACATTGAAATAGCGGCAGCCGCGCGCCCAAAAGTTGAGAAACAAGGGCTGAGCTTCCACGATAGGAAAGCCTTCCTTTTTCAGCAGCGCGTAGGTTTCCTCTATGTCATCGACATCAAACGCAAGGTGGTCGATGCGCCCGTCTGGGCGTTGTTTTACGCGGCTCAGCTCGGGCTCGGGCATCTGGTAAAGCTCGATGACGATGTCGCCGCGCTGCATCATGGCCACTTGCCCCTGGCCGCCCTCGTAGGCGAAGCCGGCTTGCATCACGGCCCCAAAACCCAGCTTTTCATAAAAAGCCTGGGAGGTTTGTAAGTTGGTTATCGGCAAGCCAATGTGCTGCAAGCGGTTTATTTTTAGATTCATGGCAGGAGAAGGCGTGTGGAGTGTAGAGACGCTTATTTGTGTCTCGGCGTTGTGCGGCTCCGCCAGCGTGAGACGCAAATAGGCATATCTACTCCTCGTCATTCGCCCCAGGTGCCCGGCTAAATCCGGGCCCAGCCCTCTTGCCCGGCCGGCCCGCGCAGCAGGGCGTAGCCGCCCGCCCGGCCCAGCACGGCCACCGGCGTGCGGGCCGGCCAGGCCGCCAGCGCCGCCGCCCCGGCCGTGGGCCGGGCCTGAATCTCGACCGCGGCGGGGAGCGTGAAGCGGTGCAAGGGCTGCGCCGTAGCCACGGCGCGGGCCGCCACGTAGCCCAGCCGTCCATCGGGTGCTTGCACGCGCAGTCGATTAGCCTGCTGGCCCAGCACGCGCAGGGGCGTGGCGGCGGCCAGCGGGGCGCCGGTTCGGCCCACGAAGGCTACCGTAGCCGGGTTTTTGCCCCGCGCCCGCACCCACTGGCTCAGGTAGCTGGGGGCGGAGGTGGGTAGGTCGGCGGGCACGGGGTCGGCGCGGTGCAGGAAGGGCCAGGGGTCTACGGCGCCGCGGCCGCTTTGGTAGATGCCGAAGTGCAGGTGCGGCACGGTAGTGCGGGCGTTGCCGGTGTTGCCGACCAGGCCCAGCACGTCGCCGGGGCGCACTACTTGGCCGGGCTGCACCAGCTGGCGGTCGAGGTGGGCGTAGTAGAGGTGCTGGCCGGTAGCGGTTTCGGCCAGCCATACTACTAGGCCGCCGATGGCGGTTTCGGCCACGCGGGTGACGGTGCCGGCCACGGCCGCCACGGCGGGCGTGCCGCGCGGGGCGAAGATGTCCACGCCCTCGTGCTGGCGCGCCCCGCCGTCGCGCGCGGCCCCCCAAAAGCTGCCCACCGCCTGGTCGGTGCGGCCCTGCACCGGGAAGGTGGTGAGGCTCGGGCCGCGCCACAGCCGCAGGGTGTAGCGGCCAGCCGCCAGCAGCTCGGCCTGCACGCGCACCAGGTGCTGGCCCGCCTCGTCGGCGCGGTAGCTGTAGGCGAGTTCGCCGGCCGCGGTCGTGTCGGTGGCGGTCCACTTCAGCAGCGCGGGGCGCTGGCCGGGAGCCAGCGCGAAGGCATCGACAAACACCTGTGCCGGGGCCGCGCCGGGCTGCCGCGTGAGCCGGATGTGCACCTGCTCGCCGGCCTTTATCGGGTAGCGGTAGCTGGCGGCGGTGGGTTGGTCGGCCCGGAAAAAGCCGGTTTCGAGCACCGGCAGCGGCACTACCAGCGAGTCGCGCAGGGCCTGCTCAGCGGCGGCCTGCCAGCGCTGGCTTAGGGCGGCCTCGCGCAGGCCGGCGCGGTCGAGGGCGCGGGCGTAGTCGTCGTGCGGGGTGGTTTTTTGGAAGAGCGCGCTCAGGGTCTGGGTTTTGCTGCAACCGCTGAAAAGCGCCAGCAGCACGAGCAACAGGCCGCCCGCCCGGCGGGCGCCGGGGGCGGCTAACAACGAAAAATGCATAGCCGCCCAACACCAGCCCCGGCGGGCGAGTTTCGTAGGCACGCCGCGCCGCTAGGCGTAGCGGCCGTATTTTTGGCCACTCGTTGCTTTTTCCATCCCACCCGTGCCTACTTCCCCGCTCGTCCTTACCGAGTGCCCCCGCGACGCCATGCAGGGGCTGCCCGAGTTCATCCCCACGGCCACCAAAACCGCCTACCTCCAGCAGCTGCTGGCCGTGGGCTTCGACGTGCTCGATTTTGGCTCGTTCGTGTCGCCCAAGGCCATTCCGCAGCTGCGCGACACGGCCGAGGTGCTCGCCGGCCTCGACCTCAGCCACACCAAAACCAAGCTGCTGGCCATCGTGGCCAACCTGCGCGGGGCCGCGCAGGCCGCCAGCTACCCCGAAATTAGCTACTTAGGCTTTCCGCTTTCGGTGAGCCCCACCTTTCAGCACCGCAACACCAACCAGACGCCCGCCCAGGCCCGCGCCGACGTGGCCGCCATGCACGCCCTCTGCGAGCGCCACGGCAAAACGCTGGTCGTGTACCTCTCAATGGGCTTTGGCAATCCCTACGGCGACCCGTGGAGCCCCGCCCTTGTGGCCGATTTTACGGCCGAGTTGGCCGCGCTGGGCATCCGCATCGTGGCTTTGTCCGACACCGTGGGCGCGGCCACGCCGGCACTTATCGCGCCCTTGTTCGAGGAGTTGATTCCCGCCTTTCCGCAGGTGGCCTTCGGGGCGCACCTGCACACCACGCCCGCCACCTGGCAGGCCAATGTGCAGGCCGCCTACGAGGCCGGCTGCCGCCGCTTCGATAGCGCGCTGGGCGGTATCGGCGGCTGCCCGATGGCCGGCGATGCGCTCACTGGCAATTTGGCCACCGAGGACTTAGTCGGCTTTTTGGCCGGTCGCGGCGAGGCGCTGGGGTTGGATGCGGCGCAGTTTGAGCGGGCGCGGGCGCTGAGCCAGACGGTATTTAGTGTAGCGTAAGCGTTAGCTTGCGAGTGAGCGTAGCGAACAGCTGCGTCAGCAATCGTCTGTGAGCGTGGCTGTTCGCAAGCTAAAGCTTACGCTACACTGATTACCGCCCGCCCAGGGCCAGGTACTCGGCCAGCAGCGTGAGCGAGTGCGCCGGGCATTCCCAGTCAATCTGGCTTAGCCGCCAGCCGGCCAGCCAGCGCGTTTGGGGATAATAATTGAGCAGCGGCGCGATGCAGGAATACAGCCCCCGGCTGCGCGCTTCCAGCTCGGCCAGCGTCCAGCCGGCAGCGAGCAGCGGCGGCGCGTCAGCGCCCAGGCGCCGCAAGGTGGTGGCCGCTAGTATTTTATCCATAAAATGGGGGCTTTCGGCCAGCAGCGCCGGCAATTCGCGTAATAGCGTAGCGCGGGCCTCGGCGAGCGGCGGCAAATCGGCTTCGGCGAGCAGGCGGCCCACGTGGTAGGCGATGAGCGGCGCGGTAGCATAGTAAGCCGACACATCGAGCGGGCGGCGCCGATACTCCCCCGACGTAATCACCCAGTTGATAAACGCCAGGCTGTCTTCGTCAAACTCATTGAGCGGCAGCCCTGACCGCACGACCCACAGCAGGCCGTTAGATAACGTACTGGCGTCCATATCTATCGGCATCCGCTCGCCAAACCACGCCGAGTAGATTTTCTTGTGCCGGAAAGCTGCCGGGCCGGTGCTGGCCCAGCCCTTCACGGTGTTGGCGTGGGCTTGCAGCTTGGCCTTGAGCCACTGGTTTTGGGCGGCCGGGCGCGGGTAGGCCAAGTAGGCGAGCGAGGTCGAATCGAGGTCGTCGGGCGCGGCAAAGTGGCGGCTGCGGTGCAGCAGGTACCCGTGCGGAAAGTGCTGCCCCGGCCGCGGCGGGTAAAAATTATACGTATCCAGCCCGCTTTTGCTCTGGTACAGCGGGTAGATAGCCCGCGCCTTGGCCGCAATGCTATCGACCACGGCCTGGCTGGTGGCGGGCAGCTGCCCCTGGATTTCGCGCAGTGTAAAGACGATGAGCGACGTGAAAAAGCCGTTGGAGTCTTCGCGCCGGTAGCCCAGGGCCGTTTTCCAGCGCAGGCTCGGAAACAGGCCCGCCGGGTGGTGCTGGTCGCCAGCCGATTGCAGCGCCGCGATGCGGGCCACGAGTTGGGCGAGGAGGGAAGCGCGAAGGTCGTTGTCGGCCATGAGGGAGCGCAAAAATACGCCTGGTAAGCCGTAGCGCGGACTTTCAATCCGCGAGTATCGGGTAGCACCCTGCCCCCACTCGCGCACTGAAAGTCCGCGCTACGGCAGCTTTTCGACTTCCACGCGGCGGTTGCGCACGTCGGGCGAGGGGTGTAGCGGGCGCGTGTCGCCGTAGCCCACGGTTTCGAGGCGGGCGGCGGGCACGCCGGCTTTTACCAGGTAAGCCCTCACGGCATCGGCGCGCTGCTCGCTGAGTACCTGGTTTTTGCCGGGCTCGCCGAGGCGGTCGGTGTGGCCCGCGATGCGCAGGCGCAGCGTGGGCGCGGCCAGCAGGTCGGCGGCCAGGCGGTCGAGGGCCGGGTTGGCTTCGGGCAGCAGCTCGGCCGTGCCTTGCTTGAACAGCACCGTGGGCAGCACCACCGGCGCGGGGGTGGCGGGCGGCGCGGCGGCCACGGGGGGCGCTACCGCCGCCGTATCGACGGCGACGGGCGCGGGGCGCGGCGAGGTAGGTGCGGGGCGCGGTGGGGCAGCAGGCACCTTGCCCGTAACAGTAATGGTGACGGGCGTTACAATCTTTTCGGCGCTGGGGTAAAAGCCCTGAGTGAGGAAGAACGTGGTGGTTTTGGCAAGGCGCGTGGCGTAGCTATTGCCTTCGGCCACCGGCTTTTTGAGTTCCGCGTCGGCAAACCAGCGCACGTCGCGGCCCGACACGCGCAGGGTGCTGAGCGCGCCCGCCTTCACGGTGGCGGCCGACTTGAGCTTGACGCGGTAAAAGGTGAACGTGCCGTGGTCGCAGTCGCCCACCGGGCGGTAGGTGGCGCGGCCGGTCAGCTTTTCGAGCGCCGCATCGTAGATGAAGGCAATAGTGCCGGCGCACCAGTAGCTGCTAAAGCTGCCCCCGGTTTCGTTGAGCTTGCGCACGTGCTTGAGCAGTAGCTCTTTGCTGCCGCGCGCACCTTCTATTTGAAACGTAACCGTGACGTTTGGCTGACTGCCCACTTCCTGGTACAGCACGCCGAACAGGTTAGTGTCCTTGCCTTGCAGGCGCAGCACGGCCGGGTAGTAGCGCGGGTCGCCAGCATCGGTTTCCACGCCTTGCCAGGCGCCGGCCAGGGTTTGGGCGTGCAGCGGCCCCGCTAGCAGCAGCAGGCTGCCCAGGCCGCACCAGAAGCTTTGTTTCATGCCCCGAAAATAGTGTTTTTTACAAGGACACCGCCGGACTTGCGGCCGTTGCTGGCGCAAAAAAAACTGCGCCAGCAACGGCCGAAAAATCACTACCCCAAATACGCCATTTCCTCGGCACTCAGCTCGATAGCCGCAGCGGCCAGGTTTTCGCGCAGGTGCGCCAGCGACGACGTACCCGGTATCGGCAGCAGCAGGGGCGAGCGGTGCAGCAGCCAGGCAATGTTGAGCTGGGCCTCAGTGACGCCTTTTTGGCGAGCCAGCTCGGCCAGCTTGTCGCCGGCCTTGGGCAGGCCGTGCACCAGCGAGAAAAACGGAATGAGCGCAATGCCGTGCTGCTCGCACAGGGCCAGCACTTCTTCGCCGCCGCGGGTTTCGCCGTGGCCATCGTTCAGGGTGGTGCGCTGGGCGTAGCCGTACATGTTCTCGACGGTGGCGATTTCGCCTAATTGGAGGCCCGTTGCCAGCTCTTCGGGGGTCACGTTGCTCAGGCCCACGTGCTGGATTTTGCCTTCCTTTTGCAGGTCAAACAGCGCGCCCA
>JAKONR010000369.1 GCA_022701825.1 Hymenobacteraceae bacterium
CAGTACTGCAACCCCACCAAAAACCGCTTTCGCCAGCACCCGCTCGACCACCTCGAAAGCCTCGAGGCCACGGTGAGCGAAGTGGCCAAAAAGGTGCCCGCCGAGCAAATCCTGGGCCTCGCCATCGACACCACCGGCAGCACGCCGGGCCCGGTGAACGAGCAGGGCCAGCTACTAGGTATGCTGCCCGAATTTGCGGAGAATCCCAACGCACTATTTGTGCTTTGGAAAGACCACACCGCGCTGGCTGAGGCCGCCGAAATCAACCACAAAGCCCGCACCTGGGGCGGCGAGGACTACACCAAGTACGAAGGCGGCATTTACTCGTCGGAGTGGTTCTGGGCCAAAATCATGCACATCGTGCGCGAGGATGAGGCCGTGGCCCAGGCCGCGTACTCCTGGATGGAGCACTGCGACTGGCTCACGCTGACGCTCACCGGCCAGCCGCTGGCCGAGTTCAAGCGCAGCCGTTGCGCCGCTGGCCACAAGGCCCTGTGGCACGCCAGTTGGGGCGGCCTGCCCCCCGAGGAGTTTCTGACCCACCTCGAACCTAAGCTGGCCGGCTTACGCAATCGATTATTCTCGGAAACGCATACGGCCGACGAAGTAGCCGGGCATCTTTCGGAAGAGTGGGCCAAGCGCCTGGGGCTGACTACCAACACGGTAATCGCCGTGGGCTCGTTCGACGCCCACGCGGGCGCGGTGGCCGGCGAAATCGAGTCCTACTCGATGGTGAAGGTGATGGGTACCAGCACCTGCGACATCGTAGTGGCCCCGACCGCCGAGGTGGGCGACCACCTGGTGGCCGGCATCTGCGGGCAGGTCGACGGCTCGGTTATCCCCGGTATGCTGGGTTTGGAGGCCGGGCAGTCGGCTTTTGGCGACCTGCTGGCTTGGTTCCGCCAGATGCTGGAGTGGCCCTTGCAGGCCGTGCAGTCGAAGGTGCTGACGGCTGAGCAGCAGGCCGCTTACCGCCAGGAAGTGAGTGATAACCTCATCGTGCAGCTTACTAAAGCCGCCGCTGAAGTTGACCCCGCCGAAAGCCACGTGCTGGCCCTCGACTGGGTAAACGGCCGCCGCACCCCTGATGCCAACCAGGCCCTGAAAGGCGCCTTGACGGGTCTCACGATGGGCACCTCGGCCCCGCAGGTGTTCCGCGCATTGGTCGAGGCCATTTGCTACGGCTCGAAGCAGATTGTAGAGCGCTTCGAGAGCGAAGGCATTCCGATTAAGCAGGTGATTGGCATTGGTGGCGTGGCGAAAAAGTCGGCCTTCGTGATGCAGACCCTGGCCGACGTGCTCGACCGGCCCATCAAGATTGCCGTGTCGGAGCAGGCCCCCGCGCTGGGCGCGGCCATGTACGCGGCCGTGGCCGCGGGTATCTATCCCGATGTGCTGGCTTCGCAGAAGGCGCTGGGTAGCGGTTTTGCCGAAACCTACACCCCTAACCCCGCGAGCGTGGCCCAGTACGCCACCCGCTACGCGCAGTACCAGGCGCTGGGCAAGTTCGTGGAAAGCGTTACCAATCAATCGGAAGACGCGGTAATGGAACCCGAAACTCCCGCCATCACCACCGCCTAATGAGCCAGTTTCAAGACCTAAAGCAGGCCTGCTACGAGGCCAACATGCAACTGCCGGCCCTCGGGCTAGTGCTCTTCACCTTCGGCAACGCCAGCGTGGTAGACCGCGAGCGCAGCGTGTTCGCCATCAAGCCCAGCGGCGTGCCCTACGCTACATTGAAGCCGGAGGACATCGTAATTGTGGACTTCGACAATAATGTGGTGGAGGGCACTAAGCGGCCTTCGTCGGACACGAAAACGCACGCGCTGCTTTTCAAGGAGTGGACCAACATTGGCGGTATCGTGCACACGCACAGCACCTACGCCACAGCGTGGGCGCAGGCGCAGCTCGATATCCCTATTCTAGGTACCACCCACGCCGACCACCTCACGGCCGACGTGCCCTGCGCGCCGCCCATGAGCGATGAGCTCATCGCGGGCGACTACGAGCACCAAACCGGCTGGCAAATTATCAACGAGTTTGAGAAGCGTGGCCTCTCGCCCGCCGAAGTCGAAATGATTTTGGTGGGCAACCACGCGCCTTTCACCTGGGGTAAGACCGTGGAAAAGGCGGTGTACCACAGCGCGGTACTCGAAGAGGTGGCGCGGCTAGCTTACCTCAGCTGCACCTTGAAGCCGGGCGTGGAACGGTTGAAAGATGCCTTGATTAAAAAACACTACGAGCGCAAGCACGGCGCTAATTCTTACTACGGGCAATAAGCTGTTGCGCGGACTTTGTAGTCCGCGTTTCGGATGCTCATCCCTAAAACTCAAACGCGGACTACGAAGTCCGCGCAACTTTTATGATTGACATTTCAAATTACGAAGCTTGGTTTATCACTGGCTCGCAGCACCTCTACGGCCCCGAAACCCTGGAGGAAGTGGCTCGTCACTCGCAGGAAATCGCCAAAGAACTCGGTACCAAGCTGCCCATCAACATCGTGTACAAGCCGGTGCTGACGGGCCCGCAGGAGATTTATAAGCTGGTGCAGGAGGCCAACAACACGCCCAACTGCGTGGGCCTGATTGCCTGGATGCACACGTTCTCGCCGGCCAAAATGTGGATTAACGGCTTGAAAATCTTGCAAAAGCCGCTGGCCCACCTGCACACGCAGTACAACCGCGACATTCCGTGGGATGCCATCGACATGGACTTCATGAACACCAACCAGTCGGCGCACGGCGACCGCGAGTTTGGGTTCATCGGCTCGCG
>JAKONR010000373.1 GCA_022701825.1 Hymenobacteraceae bacterium
CTACTTAGCCAGGGGCCTGTTTTGTTAAAACAAGTGCGGATGGAGGGACTCGAACCCACACACCGTAAGGAACCAGAGCCTAAATCTGGCGCGTCTACCAATTTCGCCACATCCGCTTGTTTGGGTGCCCCGTCGCCATTCGCTGCGGGGCCGCAAAGGTACATAGTATTTTGGGGCTATGCAAGGAGTGTTTGTAGCGCGAACTTTGTAGTTCGCGTTCAGCTGAATACTCGCCAACGAACGCGAACTACAAAGTTCGCGCTACTTTTCCGCCCCGCTTGTCGTTACTTATAGCACTATGTCTCCCGTTATCGACCTCGAAGCTGAACGCCAGGAAATCCTGCGCCAGTACCGCCGCCTGCTCCGCACCGCCAAGCCCTACCTGCAAGGCAATGACGCTAAGCTAATTAAGAAGGCCTTCAACCAAAGCCTGGAGGCGCACAAAGACATGCGCCGCAAGTCGGGCGAGCCCTACATCCTGCACCCGCTGGCCGTGGCCCAGATTGCGGTGGAGGAAATCGGCCTGGGTACGACCAGCATCGTGGCGGCGCTTTTGCACGACGTAGTAGAGGACACGCCCACTGAAATCAGCGACGTAGAGCGCGATTTTGGCCCCAAGGTGGCCCGCATCGTGGACGGCCTCACCAAAATTTCGGGCGTTTTTGAGCAAGGCACCAGCGAGCAGGCCGAGAACTTCCGCAAGATGCTGCTCACGCTGAGCGAAGACGTGCGCGTGATTCTCATCAAACTCGCCGACCGCCTGCACAATATGCGGACGCTCGACTCGATGCCGCGCCACAAGCAGCTCAAAATCGCGTCGGAAACCATCTACCTCTACGCGCCGCTGGCGCACCGCCTGGGCCTCTACGCCATCAAAACGGAGCTGGAGGATTTGCACCTCAAGTACACCGATACGGAGATTTATGCCGACCTGAAAGGCAAGATTAAGCAGAGCCAGAGCGCCCGCAATCGCTTCATCAAGGAGTTTGTGCAGCCCATTGATGAGGAGCTGAAAGCGCAGGGCTTTAGCTACGAAATAAAAGGCCGCCCCAAAAGCATCTACTCGATTCTTAAGAAGATGCGCAAGCAAAACGTAACCTTTGAGGAGGTGTATGACCTGTTTGCTATCCGCATTATTCTCGATGTGCCGCACGACCAGGAGAAGGCCGCCTGCTGGCAGGTCTACTCCATCGTAACCGACTTTTACCAGCCTAACCCCGACCGCCTGCGCGACTGGGTGAGCACGCCCAAGGCCAATGGCTACGAGAGCCTGCACACCACCGTGATGTCGCACCCCGGCCAGTGGGTCGAGGTGCAAATTCGCTCGCGGCGAATGGACGACATAGCCGAAAAAGGCTACGCCGCGCACTGGAAATACAAGGATACCGGTAGTCTTCAGCCCGAAAGCACGCTCGAAGCCTGGGTCAACCGCGTGCGCGAAATGCTGGAAACCAACAACTCCAGCGCGCTGGAATTCATGGATGAGTTTCGGCAAAATCTCTTCGTGAAGGAGGTTTACACCTTTACGCCTAAGGGTAAGCTCATCATCCTGCCCGAAAAGGCGACCGCGCTCGATTTTGCCTTCGACATTCATACCCACATCGGCCTGCGCTGCCTGGGCGCCAAAGTCAACCAAAAGTTGGAGCCCTTCAGCTACAAGCTGCGCAACGGCGACCAGGTCGAAATTCTGACCTCGCACAAGCAAAAGCCTACAGCCGAGTGGCTCAATTACGTGATTACCAGTAAAGCCAAGACGCGCATAAAGGATTACCTGCGCGACGACAAGCGCTCGAAAGCCGACGATGGCAAGTTTATTTTTGAGAAGCGCCTGGAGCTGATTGGGGTCGAAAATACACCCGAGAATTTTCAGCGAGTGCTCACGTATTTCAACGCAAATACGGCCCAGGAATTCTACTATCGCCTGGCGATGGGACAGCTCGACGGCCGCGAAATCCGGGAGCCGTTGTTTCGGCAGGAGGGTATCTTGTCGCCGCGCCCCTCGGTGCTGGAGCCGAAGAAATTTGACAGCGAAATACAGAAAATCAGGGGCTTGCACCCGAATATGCTGGTAGTGGGCGAGCGCACCGACAAGTTCAACCACAGCCTGGCGCGCTGCTGCAACCCCATCCCCGGCGACGACGTGTTTGGCTTCGAAACCGAAACTGGCCTCATTATCCACCGCACCAGCTGCCACCGCGCCGTCGACCTCATGTCGAACTACGGCAACCGCATCGTGCGCGCCAAGTGGACCGACCAGCTCGAACTCGCCTTCCTGGCCGGCATCCGCTTCAAAGGCTCCGACCGCGTGGGCATCGTAAACGACGTAACGCGCATCATATCAACGGCATTGAAAGTAAACATGCGTTCCATCACGGTGGAGGCCAACGATGGCTTCTTCGAGGGGCAAATCCTGGTTTTTGTTAATGACACTGACCACCTCAACAAGCTTATTCAGCGCCTCAGTCGGGTCAACGGCGTGCTGCAAGTAGAGCGGTTCGATTCGTAAATGGCCACTACCAGCAACGTGCAAGTCCACGGCCGCGGCGTGAATGCCCGCACGCAGTGTGCGCATTACCACTCCGAGCGCGACATCATTGCCATTAAGCACAAATGCTGCGGCGCGTTTTACGCCTGCATTGAATGCCACAACGAACTAGCGGACCACGCGCCGGTTGTGTGGAAGAAAACTGAGCGCGACGCCGAAGCTATTCTGTGCGGCAACTGCCGCAGCACGCTGAATATCAGTGAGTATTTAGCTTGCGAGAGTAGTTGCCCGCTGTGCCAAGCCGCTTTCAATCCCGGCTGCGCCAACCACTATCCGTTGTATTTCGAAATGTAACTCAGCCCCCGCCGCTGCCCGGCAGCAGCAGAAATTCCCATCCCACCCATTCTCAATCCGTATAATTCCGTTTATTTTAAGCCCTAGGTTGCTGCGGCACCTAGGCTACTGCGCCCGCCGGGCGTAGTCATTGTATGCAAGCTTCCATTGCCGCTACCCGGCCGCGCCACGTGCATCGGCTGGCCGTGAGCGCTTCTTTTCTATTGCAAGGCCTGTGTTTTTCGACCTGGGCCTCGCGCATCCCTACGGTGCAGCAAAAGCTGCACCTCTCCGAAACTGAGTTGGGCGGCGTGCTGCTGGCGGTGCCGGTGGGCCTCATCGTGTCGCTGCCCATCACGGGCTGGCTAGTGGCCAAGTATGGCAGCCGCACCATGACGGTGCTGGCCGTGCTGCTCTACTCGGGCGCGCTGCCGCTGCTGGGCCTGGCCCAAAACGTGCCGCAGCTGCTGGCCGCGCTGGTGCTGTTCGGCTTTGGCAGCAACATGGCTAATATCAGCGTCAATACCCAGGGGGTAGGGGTGGAGGCTATTTATGGCAAGTCCATCCTAGCTACCTTTCACGGTATCTGGAGCTTAGCGGGTTTCGTGGGGGCTGCCCTGGGTACGGCCATGATAGGCTGGGGCGTGTCGCCGCTCCAGCATTTCACGGGTATGGCCGCGCTCATTTGGCTGGGCGTGGCCCTGATGCGCCCTTACCTAGTGCCTGCCGACGCTCCTAGCCCCGCCGACCAGCCGCTCTTCGTGCTGCCTGACAAAGGCCTGATGCTCCTCGGAATACTGGCCTTCTGCTCACTGCTGTCCGAAGGCACTATGTTTGATTGGAGCGGCGTGTATTTCAAAAAGGTAGTGCTGGCCGAAAAAGCGCAGGTAGGTCTTGGTTTCTCGGCTTTCATGGCCTTTATGGCGACTGGGCGCTTCATCGCCGATTGGTTTACCGATAAGTTTGGTCGGGCGCGCACCTTACAGCTCAGCGGGGCGCTGACCACGGTGGGCTTGTCAATTGCCGTAGCGTTTCCGACGCTGCTAGCTGCCTCCGGTGGCTTTATGCTGGTGGGGTTGGGCGTGTCGTCGGTGGTGCCGCTGGTGTACAGCGCGGCGGGGCGCTCGCGCACCATGCCGGCGGGCGTAGCGCTGGCGGCCGTTTCGACGGTCGGTTTTGCGGGCTTTTTGCTTGGGCCGCCGCTCATCGGGTTGGTGGCCGGGGCTACTAGTCTGCGGGTGTCATTCGCCATCATCGCCGTAATGGGCCTGGCCGTGGCCGCCCTGGCTCGCCCCGCCACCGCCGACTAACTGCGGCCTAGGTATGAATTTTAGCGGTAGTAGCTTTGTAGTAATATAAGCTTCGCAATCGCTACTATAGAACGACCAATTATCGTGAAAACCGACCTCCACGCTCCCCCTACGGCGGTGCCCGCCACTGGCCCCGGCTCCAGCCTAGGCGGCTCTACCGAGACTGGCTACGCCGCGCGCCACGCGCCCAGCGCCGCCAGCCAGGCCACCCTCAACACCGACCGCCTCGAAGAAGTCAAGAAAATCTTCACCGCTCACCTCGAAAATAAGGGCCTCCGCAAAACGGCCGAGCGATACGCCATTCTCGAAGAAATCTACGTGCGCTCGGGCCACTTCGACGTGGAGGAACTGTACGCTGGCATGAAGGAGCGCAACCTGCAAGTGAGCCGCGCCACGGTCTATAATACGCTCGATTTGCTTGTGGAGCAAGGCCTTGTGAGCAAGCACCAGTTCGGCCGCAACCTCGCGCAGTACGAAAAAAGCTACGGCTATCGCCAGCACGACCACGTTATTTGCACCGAGTGCCACAAGGTGGTCGAGTTTTGCGACCCCCGCATCCACGGCATCCAAACGATGGTCGGCGACCTGCTGAACTTTCACATCCTGCACCATTCCCTAAATTTGTACGGCGTATGCGGCGATTGCCGCGCCAAAGCCGCCGCCCACCCTGCCACCGAGCCTACCACGTAGATGACCACCACCAGCACCCTCGCCGACGGCGTTCTCTACCTCACCCTTAGCGGCGACCTCATCGGCAGCCCCGACACCCAGCAGCTTCTCGACTCGGTAAACGAGTACCTGGGCGAGGCCGTAACCAACTGTGCCGTTGACTTGTCGGGCATTCGCTACATCAACAGCACGGGCATCGGCGTGCTGGTGTCGCTGCTCACTAAGTTTCGCAGCCGCGGTGGCGAGATGGTCCTCATCAACCCCGCCGACCACCCCAAAAAGATGCTGGCTCTCACCAAGCTAAACAACATTTTTACCGTAGCCGCCGACGCCGCCACCGCTCGCCAGCAGCTTATCGTAGCCGCCTCCTAGGCGGCTATTTTTTTGCCTTGAATAGCCGGTAGCTTTCGCTGCCAACTCCCAAAACACCCCAATCCCCGAGCAATTATCAATTATCAAGCAAAACTTGATAATTGATAATTGCTCATTGACAATTTAAAAAATGCCAGTTGACGTACTAGTAGGCCTCCAGTGGGGCGACGAAGGAAAAGGAAAAATCGTGGACGTGCTCGCCCCCACCTACGATGCCGTAGCCCGCTTCCAGGGTGGCCCCAACGCCGGCCACACCCTCACCTTCGATGGCCAGAAGCACGTGCTGCACCAGGTGCCGAGCGGTATTTTCCACCCCCACATCCTCAACGTAGTCGGCAATGGCGTCGTGCTCGACCCAGTAGTATTCCGCGGCGAGCTGCAAAAACTGACCGATAGGGGAGTTGATTGGAGCCAAAACCTCTACATTTCCAAAAAAGCGCAGCTCATCCTGCCCAGCCACCGCGCCCTCGACCGCATCAGCGAAGAAGCCCGCGGTAATACCAAAATCGGCAGCACCCTCAAAGGCATCGGCCCCACGTATTCCGATAAAATTGGCCGCGTGGGCCTGCGCGTCAGCCACATTTTGCTGCCCGATTTTCAGGAGCGTTACAAGGAAGCCGTGGCGCACCACGCCAGCATCGCCGCTCATTATAATAAGGAGTTGGAAATCGCTGAGTTCGAAGCCGAGTTCTTCTCCGCCGTCGAGTTCCTGCGCACCCTGCAAATTATCGACACCGAGTTTCTGCTCAACGACCTGTTGAAGCAAGGCAAGCGCATCCTCGCCGAAGGCGCCCAGGGCTCCTTGCTAGACATTGATTTTGGTACGTATCCCTACGTTACCTCGTCGAGCACCATCGCCGCTGGCGCCTGCACCGGCCTCGGCATCGCGCCCCGCCACATCGATAAGGTCTACGGCATCACCAAAGCTTATTGCACCCGCGTGGGTAGCGGCCCCTTCCCCACGGAGCTCAACGATGAGGTAGGCGAGCAAATCCGCCAGGCCGGCCGCGAGTTCGGCTCCACCACCGGCCGCCCTCGCCGCACTGGCTGGATAGACCTGCCCGCCCTGCGCTACGCCATCATGCTCAACGGCGTCACCGAGCTGCACCTCATGAAAGCCGACGTGCTCGATGGTTTCACCGACATCCAGGCCTGCACCCACTACCGCACCGCCACCGGCGAAAGCACCCCCAACCTACCCGACCCTGGTCAGCTCGAAGCCATCACCCCCGAGTACCAGTCTATCCCCGGCTGGCACACCGACCTCACCCAGGTCACCGACGCTGCCCAGTTCCCCCAGCCCCTGCAAGACTACCTGGCCTTCCTCGAAAAGGAACTGCAAGTGCCCATCCGCATCGTCAGCGTGGGGCCCGACCGCGTGAGCACTATTATGAGGTAGCCAGTCAAACGACAGCCATCCAACTACCAAGCAAGCCTGCATTCAGCAGAAAGCGGTCAGTGATATTGCCAAGTGAATAGGATGGGGGCGGAATAATAAATTTTTTGCCCCCATCCTCAACCACTTACAACCCTTTCTCAATCTATTTCGTAATGCATTGCTTACTCGCAAAAAATCCCTCCTACCTTTGCACTCCCAAACCGGAACAGAGGGCGAGCGGCCCCTTTCCGCAGTCATTCAAAAGCTGCTGCGGTTAGGAAAAATAAAATCTGCAAAATTTGGAAAGTCAAAAAACTTTCTTACCTTTGCACTCCCAATCGCAACCGGCGGTTGTTTAAATAAAGATAAAGGTTATTAATCAGCTACTTAGCAAAGTGTCAGTTTTCTGACTTCTTTTAAGATAGAAGATGTTGAGTTGTCCGGCAAGAAAAAATTATTAAATTTTTTTGCAGAAAACGAAAAATATTACATACCTTTGCACTCCGCTTCAATCGGAAGCGACTGACGAAAAAAAATCTGAAACGAAAGATTTAAAATTTCGCTTCATAATTTGGAAAGTCAGAAAAACTTCTTACCTTTGCACTCCCAATCACAAACAGGGCTTGCAAACGACAAGAAAACGAGCTGCTTACCTGGCTCACACGGTTACACTAATTGAGTGTAACACACGTTCT
>JAKONR010000375.1 GCA_022701825.1 Hymenobacteraceae bacterium
CTACGGGCTGCCCAAAATCGACGACCAGCCCGGCCTCGTGCTGCTGCACCAGCCCCGCCCAGAGCGGATTGGGCGGCACCAGCACCGGCAGGCCGTGGGCCAGGTACTCAAACAGCTTGGTGGGCCGGCAGCGTTCCGTGCTGGGGTGCGGGCGGTAGGGCAGCAGCCCCAGGTGGCTGCGCCCGATTTCGGCCACCAGCCGGGCGTGGGGCACCAGCTCGGTCCCACCAATGAGCGTGAGCCAAAGCGACTCAGCAGCAGCAGCTTGCCGTAGTTCGGCCAGCAGGGCGGGCTGCTGGCAAAAGCCGATAACCGTGAGCCGCACCCCACCCGGCCAAGCCGAAATAGCCCGCAGCTGCCGGGCCAGCGCGATGGCCTCGCGCACCCCATTCAGCTCCGAAATGGTGCCCGAAAATAGCAGCCGCAGCGGCTCGGTGGGCGGCGGCAGCGGGTGAGTGGTGCGGGGGAGTACCTCGCCGGGTTGCGGCTGGTATTTATTTTCCAGCACAAGCACGCGGCTAGCGGGCAGCTTGGCCAAAAAAGGCAACTCCGCGGCGTAGCTGGCCTCGGCCAGCAGCAGGGCGGCGGCGCGGCGGGCGGCGGCCGTTTCGATGCGCCGCAGCAGGCTGGCCAGCAGGCCGCGCAGCCCGGCCGGGTACACGCCCTGGCTGCGGATGTTGAGCGCGTAGTTTTCCTGGATGTCGTAGATGAACTGCCGGCCGCGCCCCAGCCGCTGCCACAGCAGCGTGAGGGGCAGCAGCTCGGGCGCGGTCACGATTACCAGCGCGGGCCGCACCTGCCGGAGCAGCCGCCAGTAGCGCCACTGGGCCAGCAGCCGCCCCAGGCTCAGGCGCGAGCCCCGCAGCAGGCTGGCAAATCGAAAGCTGCTCGCGGCGGCGGGAAGCGGCACTTGCCGCCCGGCTACCCACACGCTGGCCGAGGCGGGTAGCCCGTCCGCCACCGTGCGCGCCAGCTTGCCATGCATGCGGGTGTCGTCCAGGGGTTTGAGGACGGACGCCAGCAGCACGGTGGGCAGTGAGCGAAAAGGAGCGGAATCGGGCACGGGCAGCCCGGCCGCAGGGGCCGGGAAAATAGCAGTACGCCGCAGCCGCAGCCGCCGGCAAAGCGTAAAGATAACTAGCCCGAAGCACCCCAAATGGCGCCAGACGCAACGCCAGCTAGCCGAGTTAGCCGTTCTGCTTAACCGATGAGGGACGTATTTGGCATGAGTGTTTGGCTATATTTGGTCGTTCGGCCGCGCCGGTTCTCACACCTAATAATCCATTCTTGCCTATGAAAATTTTCATTCACCCTGCCCGCTGGCTAGTGCTGGTGGTATTGCTGACAAGCAGCCTGTCCGGCTGCCGCCATTCGGAGGAAGACCCGCAGCCTACGGTGCCCAGCGGCCAGGAGCTTTTTGTGTCGGCCCAGGCGGTCACGACCATTCCCAAGGCGCAGGCCCAGATTTTGGCTACGCTGGCGGGTTTTGGGTCTTTCGCCTCGCAGATTCAGTACGATGCTGCGTACTATAAGATGGTCTACAAGACGACGTATAAAGGGCAGTTGATACAGGTGTCGGGGCTGCTGGGCGTGCCGCTCAACACGCCTAAGCCCCCCGCGCTGCTGAGCGCGCAGCACGGTACTACGTTCAAGCAGAGCGAGTCGCCGTCTAACTTTCCAAGCACCTTCACGGGCTTCGAGCTGTTTGCCAGCGCCGGATTTATCACGGTCATTCCCGACTTCATCGGGCTGGGCGTGTCGGGCAACGTGCCGCAGCCCTACTACGACAAGGCCACCTCGGCCGGGGCGGTGGTCGATATGCTAAAGGCGGCCAAGTACTACTTGCAGCAGCAAAATATCGCGGTCAATAAAAACCTGTTTTTGCTGGGCTACTCGGAGGGCGGCTACGTGACGATGGCCGCGCAGCAGGAAATCGAAACCAACGCCCGGCACGGCCTCACGCTCACGGCCGCCGCTGCGGGCGCGGGCGGCTACGACCTCAACGGCATGCTCACCGGCGTGGCGGCGGTGCAGAGCTACGCCACGCCGTCGTATTTGGCGCTCATCTTATATGGCTACAACGACGCCTACGGCTGGAACCGGCCCATGTCCGACTTCTTTCAGGCACCCTACGCCGCCCGCATCCCGGGCCTGCTCGATGGCACCAAGGACCGGACGACTATCGAGGCCCAACTTACGACTAGCCCCGTCGCACTATTTACGCCCGCTTTCTACGCCGCCCTCGGCACCGCTGGCGGCGAGCCGGTGCTGCGCCAGAAGCTCACCGACAACAGCTTTGGCGGCTGGGCACCGCGCAGCCCCACCCGCCTCTACCACGGCACCGCCGACGAAAGTGTGTTCTACCAAACGTCGGTAAGCACGCTGGCCAGCTTCCAGAAGGCTGGGGCCACCAACGTCACGCTTACATCCTTCCCCGGCGGCACGCACCAAACCAGCATCACGCCCATGATGGCCGACGCGCTACCCTGGCTGCAATCGCTGGATAAGTAATGTAGGGTAAGCTTTAAGCTTGCCAAGCGTAAGCCAAACGCGAAAGCAGCTAATTTGCGCCGCCAGCCTCCCACCGGCTGGCGGCGCTCTTATGAAAAACCCTGTTGCGGCGCTGCTGCCGCTGCTTTTCCTGCTGCCCGGCGCGGCCGCCCAGGCCCAGCCGGCCAGTCCTGCGGCCCAAAACCCGGCCGATTTGGT
>JAKONR010000419.1 GCA_022701825.1 Hymenobacteraceae bacterium
CGGGCGAAGGCCAGCACCTTGGCGGGGGTGGTGCCCCACAGCTCGGCGAAGTGCGTGAGCGGGTAGTCGGCGTAGTGTTGTTTGAGGTAGGCGATTTGGGAAGTGCGGTAGCTGTTGTTCACTTGCAGAAAAGAGGGAAGAGTTAGGGTCGGCTGGCCAGCTCGGCGGCGAGGCGCTCGCGGCAGCTCTTGGCAGCCGAGTAGCCGGCGCTCTCGGCATCGGGGTGGGCGCTCACGATGGCCAGGGCTTTGGTGAGGTCTTTGGCGGGGATGCCAGCCAGGCGGCGGGCAGCCCACAGCGTCACGGCGCGGCGCTGGGCGGGGGTGGGCAGCTTGGGCTTGTTGGGGTCGGCAGCGGGGCCAGCGTAGCCGTAGAGGCCATTGGCGAGTATCACGGGTGGAGACTATCTAGGTAAATGGCGAGTTCCTTATCGAGCTGCTCTAGGCTGCGGCACTCACAGCCGAAGCCACCGGCCGCTATCACGTCGGCGAGGAAGGCGGCTTGCTCATCGCTTAGCGTATCCTTACCCCACTTGATTTCGACCGCACCAAAGCGGCCGGTGGCCTTGTGGAAAGCGAGCACATCGGATATGCCCAGCGTGGTAGAGCCCTTGCGGTAGCCCCCGAAGCTGGCATCGTACACGGCGGCATTGTTCTGGCGCCAGGCGTGCCAGCCGCGTAGCTGGAGCAGTTGGATAGCGGCTTTGGTGAGGGCGTTGGCTTGGCTCGTGCTTTTGGGCTTGGTGCTGGGCTGGCCTTGGGCCGGGGCGCTGGTGGTGGCGCCCCGGCCGTATTGGGCTTGGTATTCTTTCGCTTTCACTAGGCAGGGGGTGTAAAGCCAGCAGCCAAGCAATCAGAGCAGAGCCCGTAGCTGTTATCGTCTGGATAATCCATCGCGCCACAGCGCTCGCAACGTTCTAGCGTAATGCCGGTGCGCTCATCAGTGAGGCTGCCATCGGCTTCTATTTCCAGCCCCGCTAGTGGGTTATAATCCAGGTTCATCTGCCTACTCATTTGGTGTAAGTGGCTTGGTGCTCGCGTATTGCCTTGATAGCGGTATCTAGGTCGGTTTCGCCGTTGGCCGGGTAGTCGGTCACATCGTAGCTACCGGCCATCGCTTCGGCGGCTTGGGTAAGCAGGGCCTCGGCAGCATCGGCCCGCTTGCGGTGTTTCTCCACAGCGGCGCAGCTCTTCTCGTAGGCCCACTGCGTAGGGGCACGCTCGGTGGGGCTGCCGGGCGTGAGCTGCTCGGTAAGCTCTTTGACTTTGGCCTCGGCAGCAGACAGCCGATTGAGTAAAGCAGGTAGGCGAGGCGCGAACCGATGCAGGGCGCAGATATAGTTGATGTTGGCATCAATGCGCTCTAACTCATTACCGGCCTCATCCCAAGCCATGTTAGCTACGATGGTGACCTCTTCGCCTACTACTTCTTGGTCGATACCCTTCTCTGCCATTTCAGGCGTAACGGGGCCATCCCAGAGCAACTCGCATACTTGAATACCAATAGCGTCCCCGCTATCGTCGCGCCGGGGCTCCCAATCGCCAGGGGTAGCCAGGCTGCGCAGTGTGGCCAACTCCAGTAGGGCGGCGGTGAAATTTAGATTTAAGGCACTCATTGGGTGGGGCTGGTTAGCGCGGGCACAGTGCGCAGTGGTCGAAGGAGCTGAGCGGCTCGCCGCAGCTCGTGCAATGGGTATCGGGGTTGGGGGTGTTAGGCATTGGTGAAAAGGGGGGCTGGTAGTGGGGTCTGAGCAGTGAGGGGGTAGAGCTTGCCGTTGTCGAGGCGCAGGCCTTCGATAATGCCGCCCCGTATCATTCTGGAAATGGCGCCCGTAGCGCTGGCCACGCTGCTATAATGGTGGTCTACTCCTTTGATAGCATCCTTTAGGGCTATGCCGGGCTGGCGCTTGACTAGGCCCGTGATGCGGTGCACCGTCTGCTGAAACCGGGTGAAGTGCCCGCCCCCACTGGAGCCGGCCGCGCACCAAGTCTTTTGCTCTTCGTGCAGGTGCACCGTGCCGGGGCGGCGGTTGAGGCGGGGTAGTATGTCCTGCTTTACCAGGCCTTCCAATCGGTAGCCACTGCGCGGTGCCTCGGGGTCGGGCAACACGATGCGAATGACGCCGAAGCCCAGCAGCTCAGCCAGCGCGTGGGCCAGCTCCCAGGTACGGGGCGTGCTGTAGGCATTGCGGGCCGGGGCGGGTACGGCAATGCTGCTGTGGTGGAAATAGGCCACGTTCTGGCGGGCTTGGTCGAGCACGGCCAGGTTGAGCGAGGTCTTTACTTCAATCGCCCAGCGTACCGGGCCTTTGGTGGCCACGATGTCACAACGGCCGCAGCCGGTTACTACCTCTTGGTAAACCTCCCAGCCGCCAGCGGTGAGCCACTCCACCACGGCCTGCGCGTATTTCTGCTCTTCGTTCATGATTCGGAGTAGAGGTTAAGAATGGTGCGGTTGACGGTGGTGCTGTCTATTTTGAGGTACTGGCGCAGGCTCATGCCGTTGGCTTCGGCCGTGTTCAGCGGGGTTGAACACAGGCCCAGCGCGGCCACAAGGCGCAGGTAGATGCCCACGCTCATATCAGCTTTGGCCGTGCCCTTTAGCTGCTGGCACAGGTGGGGGCGGTTGAAGCCGTAGACCTGGCAGAAGGCACGCAGGCTGGCCCGGCCATCGGGCAGCTTGTGGTTACTGATAGCAATAGCTAGGTTGCCTAGCGTTTCGCGGTAGATTTTGGCGGCGTCCATTAGAAAGGGGGCAGCGGTTCGTTGGGGAACATTTGCGGGCAGAGGCACTGGTCAAGGCGTTGCGTGCAGCGCGGGCAGGCGGGCGGGAACACGTTGACCTGCGGGGCAGGCTTCTGGCCTAGTCGAATAGGCGGCGCATCAACTGGCAGCTCAGGCAGCGGCGGCAAGGGCATGATGTCGCCGAAGTAGTCGGCAATGCCCTGGGCCACCTGCTGGCGCACACTGGCGGCGTCATCAAGGGCAGCCTGCACAGCTTCGAGGGCATCCGTGTAGTCGATGCGCGAATTGACAGGCTCGCAGCCCATCACAGCGTAGAGGTACTCTTTAGCGGTTTTCATTGGTCGGCGGGGTGTAGAGAGCAGCAGCCAGGGGCGAAAGCAGGGCGGCGAGGTCTGTGCCGCGGTGGCGGTGGCCAGTGAGCCAGAGGCAGAGCGTGCGCCAGCGTTTGGCGGCTAGCAGGCGCTCGGCATAGGTTTCACGCTGGCCGGTGGCCATCGCTAGCCAGGCCTCTTCTTTGGGGAACTGGCCAGCCCGGCGCAAGCGCTGCTTATCGAGCGCTTCGAGGCGCTCCCAAAAGCCCAGCGGCTTGGCGCGAAACCCTAGCGCCCCAATCTCTTTGAGCCACTGAAAAAGTAGATTCTTGAAATCGCCCTCACGAGGCGAGAGCTGGCGCAGGGCTTCGGGGGACAGCGCAGCCAGCGCCACCACGCGAGCAATGCGCCACGAGGCAAATACTGGATGGTGATGGGGCAGCTCGCTAGATTGGTATGCGAGGCGTTGGACGTGGGCCATCGCCTTGGTTTTCACGTCGTACTTGTAGCGACGCAGCCAGGTGCCGAAGCTTTTGGAGGCCAGGTATACTACCTCTTCGGTCGGCTGGCCC
>JAKONR010000430.1 GCA_022701825.1 Hymenobacteraceae bacterium
CCGGCGACCTCGACCTGTGGCAGTTTGATGGCTGGCAGGAAAACGACGGCGGCGGCGTGTACTTCTACAACGACTGGCGCGCCGAAACGCCCTGGGGCCACAACCGCCCCGACTACGGCCGCCCCGAAGTGCGCCGCTACATCCGCGATAATGCCCTGATGTGGCTGGAGGACTACCACTGCGACGGCCTGCGCATGGATGCCATCGCCTTCATTCGCAACGTGCACGGGGAGGAAGACCCCGGCGCCGACCTGCCCGAAGGCTGGACCCTGATGCGCTGGGTAAACGAGGAAATCCAGGCCCGCCAGCCCTGGAAAATCACCATCGCCGAAGACCTGCGCTCGAACCCCGCCATTACGGCCCGCCCCGAGCAGGGCGGCGAAGGCTTTTCGGCCCAGTGGTCGGCCTCGTTTATCTACCCCGTGCACGAGGCCCTCACAACTATGGAGGACTGCAACCGCGACATGCACGCCATCAGCCGCGCCATTTGCACGGCCTACAATGGCGATGTTTTCCAGCGCGTTATCTACACCGAAAGCCACGACGAGGTAGCTAACGGCAAAAGCCGCCTGCCCGAAGAAATCGGGGGCGGCAACGTGGAAAGCTACTTTGCCAAAAAGCGCATGGTGCTGGGCGCGGCCCTCACGCTCACGGCGCCGGGCATTCCGATGCTGTTTCAGGGGCAGGAGTTTTTGGCCCCCGGCTCGTTCAACGACACCGAGCCGCTCGACTGGGGCTGGGCCGCCGCGCACGGTGGGCTTATCCAGCTCTACCGCGACCTCATCGGCCTGCGCCGCAACCTGCAAGGCACCACGCCGGGCCTGCACGGCCAGGGCTGCCGCGTGTTCCACGTCAACAACAACGACAAAATCGTGGCCTACGCCCGCTGGGATGGCGACATCGCCAACGCCACCATCGTCATTGCCAACTTCGCCAACCAGGCGCACCAGGGCTACACCATCGGCCTGCCCAGCAGCGGCTTCTGGACGGTACGCTTCAACTCGGACTGGCAGGGCTACGACCATGATTTCCAGAACTTCCCGTGCTACGGCACCGACGCCCAGGGCGGCGATTACGACGGCTTTGGGCTGCACGGCAGCTTCGACCTCGCGCCCTACGGCGTGGTGGTGCTCTCGCGCTAGCCAGTAGCAGCTGTAGTTAGCAGGCAAAAGCCCCCGTCAGCTCGCTGGCGGGGGCTTTTTGGCGCTTATAAAAAGTCCATGTCAGTCGGCTAGGCGGGCATTTTGAAGTGAAAATAAAATCTAAGCTACTATTTATGTGAAGATTGCCTGTAGAACCGGCAGCGCTAATCGACTAACGCCAAGAAAATAAAGCATATACCTCCGTAGCTTAGCATTCTGATAATATGCTGTGAGTTAGCGCTGTCGGCTACGTTTTGTCCCCCCTTTTCATACTCTATGAGGAAGTCCTTTACCCGCAAACTAAGCCTGGCCGTGCTCGGCCTGCTGCCTTTTGCCGCGCTGCACGCGCAAACCCTCGACCCGCAGTTGGCCCTGGAAAAAGCCCTGGCCACCCGCGCCCAGTGGGCCGGGGCCTACTACAGCGCCGCCGAGGTGCGCCTGAGCAGCGCCTACGCCGACGCCAACGGCCTCGAGCACGTGTACATGCAGCAGCTCTACCGCGGCATTCCGGTGTATAACCAGGTGCAGTCGCTGGCCTTTAAGGGCAGCCGGCTGGCCTTGCACACGGGCGCCTTCGTGCCCACCAAGCCGCTAGCGGCGCTAGCCGCCACGCCCAGCATTACGGCGGCGGCGGCCGTGGGCCGGGCCTTGCAGCACGTGCGCGGCGCCGACACCGGCACCCCCGCCCGCCTCACGGTGGAGAGCGGCCCCGAAGCCCGGCAAACGTTTGAAAAATCGGACGTGGCCCGGCACGACATCGTGGCCAGCCTCACCTGGGCTTTCGACGAAAACCAGCGCCCGCACCTGACCTGGAACGTGAACGTGGACCTGATGGACACGCCCGACTGGTGGAACGTACGGGTGGATGCCCAAACCGGGGCCATCGTGGCCAAAGACAACTGGACGACCTACGAAACCGCCGCCCACCCGGCCGAGGCTGCCGCGCCCAGCCCGGGCTACCAGGCCCTGAATGCCGTGCTGGCGCTGGCCCCGCCGCCGCCCACTACCACCTCGTCTTCGTACTTGGTCGTGCCGTTTCCGCTGGAGCGGCCCACTACGGCCCTCGGCAATGGCTTCGTGGCCGATACTGACCCGTGGCTGCGCGCCGGGGCCAGCAACAACGCTGTCACCCACGGCTGGCACTTCGACGGCACCACCAACTACACCACCACCCGCGGCAACAATGTGTCGGCCTACGAAGACGGGGCGGCGGCCAATACGCCGGGCACTTTCGCCATTTCCCAAACGGCCGCGCCCGCGCTCAGCTTCAATTACCCGGTCGATTTCACCCAGAACGCGGCTACTACGGCCAACCGCAACGCGGCTATCACGAGCCTGTTTTACTGGAACAACATCATCCACGACTTCACCTACCAGTACGGCTTTACGGAGGCGGCCGGCAATTTCCAGGCCGATAACCTGGGCCGCGGCGGCCTCGGCAACGACTACGTGCGGGCCGAAGCCCAGGACGGCGGCGGCGCCAACAACGCCAACTTTAGCACCCCGGCCGATGGCAGCAGCGGCCGCATGCAGATGTATCTCTGGAACCCCAGCACGCCGGCCTACTCGCTCACCGTGACGGCCCCGGCCAACGTGGCCGGCAGCTACACCGCCGTGGAAGGCCGCATCAGCACCAACAACCGGCTGTCGGCCGTGGGCCCCGTTTCGGGGCAGCTGGCGCTGTACACCGATGCGGGCGCCACTACCAGCCTGGCCTGCACCGCCTTTGGCGGCACCACGCCGCTCACCGGCAAAATCGCGCTGCTGTACCGCGGCGGCGCGGCGGCCTGCACGTTTCCCCTTAAAGTAAAAAACGCGCAGCTGGCCGGCGCCATCGGCGTGATTGTGGTCAACAACGTGGCCACGGCTCCCATCACCATGTTCGGCACCGATAACACCATCACGATTCCGGCCGTGATGATATCGCAGGCCAACGGCGCGCTGCTGGCCGCCGAGGTGGCCAACGGCGTGCAGGTAACGCTGCCCGTGAATGCCAACACCGTGCAGCGCGACGGCGACTTCGACAACGGCGTGATGGTGCACGAGTACGGCCACGGCATCTCGGGGCGCCTCACCGGCGGCCCCGCCAACAGCAGCTGCCTCAGCAACAGCGAGCAGGGCGGCGAAGGCTGGAGCGACTACATGGCCCTGATGATGACCACCAACTGGGCCACCGCTCAGCTCACCGACGGCCCCAATCCGCGCCCCATCGGCACCTACGCCTCGGGCCAGGCGCCCACCGGCGGCGGCATTCGCCGCTACCCCTACTCTACCTCGCTCACCACCAACCCGCTCACCTACGCCAACGTGGCTACCAGCGTGGTGCCGCACGGCGTCGGCGAAATATGGTGCGCGGCCCTGTGGGACATGACCTGGAACGTGATTGAGCAAAACGGCCGCATCGAGCCCAACATGTACAACACCGCCGCCGACCCCGCCGGCAACATCATCGCGCTGCAGCTCGTGATGCAGGGCATGAAGCTCCAGCCCTGCCAGCCCGGCTTTTTGGATGCCCGCGACGCTATTTTGGCCGCCGACTCGCTGCTCTACAACGGGCAGTACCACTGCGCCATCTGGCGCGCCTTTGCCCGCCGCGGCATGGGCTATAGTGCCAAGCAAGGCCTCTCGACCAGCGCCACCGACCAGGTAGCCAGCTCCGACCTGCCGCCCGCCGTCATCCTCGACCAGCAGGATGCGCTGCAAGTTGGCAACACGGTCAATATGTCGTTTAAGCTGAGCTGCGGCTGCCCGCCCGCTACCACCGCGCCCTACACCCTCACCACCGAGCTGCCCACGGGCCTGCAATTTGTGAGTAGTACCACCGGCGGCACGCTCGTTGGCAATAAGGTTACTTTCAGCAACCTGAGCTTCACGGCACCGGGCCAGACCCGCACCGTGGGCTTCCAGGCGCAGGCCACGGCCGCTGCCGCCTGCCCGCTCGTGCTGCCCGTGAATGACAACCGCGTCGGCTCGCTGGTGGGCGGCTTCACCAGCCAAAGCCTGCTCAGCACCACCGGCTGGGCGCCCAGCACTACCCGCTCCTACAGCCCTAGCACCTCGTGGTATGCCGCCGAGCCCGTCGTAGATTCTGACTTCGTGCTGACTTCGGCTCCCTTCACGCCCACCGGCCTGTCGATGCTCTCGTTCTACCACTACTTCAAGTTTGAGGGTTCCTACGACGGCGGCACCGTCGAGCTCTCGACCGACGGCGGCACGACCTGGCTCGACGCCTCCACCTACTTCGTGCAGAATGGCTACAACAGCACCTTCGCGGCCGGCACCCTGGCTCCTGGCCTGCGCTGCTTCTCGGGCACGAGCGACAAAGTAGCCGGCCGCTTTATGCACTCGCTGCTCGACCTGCGCAGCTTTGCCGGCCAGCCGCTCGTCATGCGCTTCCGCGTGCGCACCGATACCGGCAATGGCGTCGCGGTCGAAGGCTGGTACGTAGACAACATCCGGGTGCTCAACGGCTGCGGTGGGCCGCAGCTCGTGGAGCTGCGCACTGGCGCGGGCGCACTGCAAACGGCGCAGTCCATCTTCACCTACCTGCTGCCCTCGGGTGCGCTGGCCACGCAGGCCGGCACGCTGGCCGCCGCCAGCCAGTTTTTGGCCCACCCCAACCCCTTCGGCTCGGCGGGCCTGCAAGTGCAGCTGACCCTGCCCGCCGCGCAGGCGCAGCTGGCCCTCACGCTCTTCGACGTAACCGGCCGCACCCTGCTGCGCCGCACCGTGGCCCAGGCCCCCACCGGCACCAGCACCCTCAGCTGGCCCGAAACGGCCGCCCTGCCCGCCGGCCTCTACCTGCTGCAAGTGCGCCTGCCCGATGGCAGCGCCACCACCCTGCGCGTAGAGCACGAATAGCCCCGGCCACCCACGCGGTGGCCGACATAGCAAAAACCCCCGCCCGGATTTTCCGGGCGGGGGTTTTTGTTTAGAAAGCGCAGCAGAAACTACTGTAAAGCAGCAAGGTACCCGGCGGACTGCTAGCGGAGTTTCGGGCCGCTACTGTCAGCCGCCCGAAACCCCGCTTTTGGGGCCCCGGCAGTTGGCTTTACTTGTGCCCCAGCCAGCCCTCGGGGTTGAGGTTGGCCGAGTTGCGCCACACCTGAAACTGCACCTGCGTCGTGCCGTCGCCGTCGGTAGCGGCGGTGCCGATGGGCTGGCGGGCATCTACCAGCTGGCCCTCGCGCACGCTCACCGAGCGCAGGCGGGCATACACCGTGAAGTACTCGCCGTGCTGAATCATGACGATGGTTTGCATGCCCGGCACCTGGGCCACCGTGAGCACCCGGCCCGCAAACACCGCGCGCACGGCCTCGCCGTTGTTGGTTTGAATGTCCACGCCCCGGTTCTCTACCACCACGTGCTTGAGCACCGGGTGGTTGTGCCGCCCAAAATGCTGGGCCACGAAGCCCCGCGCCACCGGCCACGGCAAGCGCCCTTTGTTGCCGGCAAAGTTGGACGAGAGCAGCGCGGTTTGGGGCGTGAGGGCCACGCGGCTGGCGTGGCGGTCGGCCGAGGTTTCTTCGGGGTTGTCGCTGTCGGGGTTGGCGCTGGCCTCGTCGCGGTCGCGGTCGTCGGCGCTGCGGCGGCCGGGCCGACTGGCACGGGCGGCGGCCGTGGCGCGGCGGCGCTCGGCGGCGGCGGCCAGGCGGGCGGCCCGGGCGGCGCGGGCTATTTCCTCGCGCACGCGCTGGGCTATCAGCCCATCGAGCTGGGCCACGGCACGCTGGCGCTGGGCCAGCTCGTCGCGCAGGCCCTGCTCTTGCTGGCTGAGCTGCTGCACCACTTGGTCTTGCTCAGTTTTGAGGCCCAGCAGGTTGCGGCTTTCGACCAACTGGGTAGTCAGCAGGCTTTTCTGGCGGGTGCGCTGCTGCGTGAGACCGTCGAGCTGCTGGCTGAGCTGCCGCTGGGCCCCCACGATGCGCTGGGCCTGGCGGTGGCGCTCGTCGGTGTACTGGCGCACGTAGCGCAGGCGCAGCACAAACTGGTTGAACGACTCGGCCGCAAACA
>JAKONR010000431.1 GCA_022701825.1 Hymenobacteraceae bacterium
GCTGACCCAGACCGTGAGCACGGGCACGCTGGCCGTGGGCGCCACCCAAAACGTGACCGTGGGCCCGCTCAACATGAGCGCCGCCGGCACTTACACCTTCGCCCTCACGGCCACGGCCACCGGCGACCAAAATACCACCAACGATGCCTTGCTGCCCACCATTGCCCGCACGGTAGTGGCCCCGGTGGCGGGCACCATCGTGCCCGGCGCGGCCTCGGTTTGCGTGAGCGGCACGGTAACGCTCACCCTGGGCGGCACGGCCAATGGCAACATCCAGTGGCAGCAGTCGGCCGATAACATCACGTTTACCGACATCAGCGGGGCTACGTCGGCCACGTACACCACGGCCGTGCTCACCAGCACCACGTACTTCCGGGCGCGCACCAGCTGCAACGCCGCCGTGGTTACGTCCAACGTAGCCACCATCACCGTAACCAACCCGCAGGTAACGGCCACCAACTCGCCGGTGGCCATCTGCGCGGGCAGCCCGGCCACGCTCACGGCCACGGCGCCAGCGGGCACCACGCTCCGCTACTTTGGCACCGCCACGGGCGGCACGGCCCTGGGCACGGGCGGCACCTTTACTACGCCCGCCCTCACGGCTTCGCAGCAGTATTTTGTAGAAGCCAGCAGCGCGGGCAGCGAAAGCGCCGGCCGGCCGGCCCCGGCTACGACTTCGAGCATCTCTACCTCCAACTACGGCCTCGTGTTCACGGCCAGCAGCGCGTTCACCCTTACGTCGGTAGATGTGTATCCGGCGGGTTCGGCGGGCAACCTGGTAGTGCAAGTGCAGGACAATACCGGCGCGCTCATTCCGGGCCTCACGGCCACGGTGGCCCTGCCGGCGGGCACGGGCACCACGGCCTTCACGGTGCCGCTCAACTTTAGCGTGCCGGCGGGCACGGGCCTGCGCCTGATTGCCACGAGCAGCCCGGCCATGGTGCGCGAGGCGTCCTTGGGCGGCTTTCCCTACAATGCGCCCAGCGGTGTGGTCAGTATTACCAATGGCTATATTTCGGGCACCTCAACGAGCTACTACTACTTCTACAACTGGCAGGTGGCTACCACCTGCGTCGGCACCCGCACGGCCATTCAGGTGAACGTAGCGCAGCCGGCCACGGCCACTTTTAGCTACCCGGCCACGGGCAGCAACTGCGCCGGCAGCACCGGTACGGTGGCCGCTACGCTGGCCACTGGCGCCACGGCGGGCGCATTTACCTCGACCACGGGCCTGACCCTCGACGCCGGCACGGGGGCCGTGAACCTGGCTACCTCCACGGCTGGCACCTACACCGTGGCCAACACGGTAGCCGCCAGCGGCGCTTGCGGCCCGGTTACGGCCACGGCCACCTTCACGGTGAACCCCACGCCGGCCCGCCCCACGCTCACGCCGACCTACAACGGGGCCACGACCACGCTCACGTCGAGCGCGGCTACCGGCAACCAGTTCTTCTTCAATGGCGCGCCCATCGCGGGGGCTACCGGCCAGACCTACGTAGTAAATGGCTCGGCCACTACCTACGGCTCGTACACGGTGGTAGTCACTAATAGCTTCGGCTGCTCGTCGACCGCTTCGGTGGCCACCGTGGTTACGACCACCCGCGCTGGCATTGCCGGAGCCAACCTGCTGGTGTACCCCAACCCGACCCCCACCGGCCAGGTAACGCTGGAACTGAGCGGCTTCCGCTCGGCTACGCAACTAGCCGTTATCGACGCGCTGGGCCGGGTGGTGAGCAGCAAAACGCTGCCTGCCACTACGGGCGTAGTTACGCACACGCTCGACCTGTCGGGCACGGCCCCCGGCGTGTACATGCTGCGCCTCACCAATGCCGACGGCGTAGAAACCCGCCGCCTGGTGCGCGAGTAGCCACCCGCGCGCTAAGCCTAAAAAGCCCCGCTGGCCGTGCCAGCGGGGCTTTTTGCTGGGTAAGTGATGGGGTAGGGCCCCGCTGCCCGCCCCGCGCCAGGGCACTAGCCGCGCCATGCCTGGCCAGCAGGGTTATTTTTCCAGCGGCGGGGTCATCAGCAGCGCGTTCAAAAAATCCAGGGCCGGCGCGTAGCGGCGGCGGCGGTCGTGGTAGTGCTGCCAGGCGGCTTCCTCACTGGCGCGCAGCGGCAGGCCGGCCTCGGCCAGCGTGCGCCAGGCGGCGGCAAAATCCGAGCGGCCGGGTGTAGCGGCGGCTTTTTCGAGCGGCGTGCGAATTTCGGCGGGCTCGGTTTCGGCGGTGTGGTCAAAGAAGCGATGCACCCGGTTCAGGGCCAGCACGCCGGCCTTGAACGTGAGCTCGACCTGGCGCGAGCGCGGCACGTCGAGCGCCGAAAACAGCAGGTTGGCCGTGTCTAGAATCAAGCCCGCCGTGCTTACCCACGAGCGCCCGCTCTGCGGCGAGCGAAAGAAGGCCAGCACGGGCAGCGAGGTGTGGCTTTCGTCGATTTCAACCAGCCACTGCTCCCAGGCCAGCCACTGCGCGTCGTCGTTTTCGAAGTCGCCGTCGTGCCCCAGCCAGGCAAGCAGCCCTGCCGCCGTGGCCGGGGTGCCCGCCCGCAACTCTACCTGCGCCACCACGATTTCGCGCCGCGAAAACGCCTGGTAAATAGTTGGTAAGTAGGAGATAAGCAACGTAAGCAGCAGCAGCCCAATAGTGGCCTCCGAGTAACTGAAAACATTGACGGCCAGCCCGCTTTCCGAGGTAGTACCCAGCGTGAGCAACGAGCTGCCGCTCAGCTCGTAGCTTTTGGTGAAGTCCTCGACGCCCAGTGCCCAGTAGATGGCCGAGTAGCCCACACCCACCAGCGCCAGCCACCCGATGGGCAGCGCCACCAGTGCCACCGGCGCGTAGTGCGCCAAAATGCGGTCGCGCCGGGCATAGGTGTTGGCGCGCCGCGCCGAGAAGTCGAACAGCGCCCGCACGCCGCTAAACACGAAGGCATTGAGCCGCACCGACTCGTTGCGCGGCAGCACAAACGAGCGGATGGCACCCGACACCGTCGTGATAACCAGCCAGATTCCGGCCGCGCCCGCCAGCAGGCGCAGCCCGTACTCCACAGTAGTTGACATAGCCCGTTGTACGGGCTACGTCGGCAAAGCGGCTAGTGGCTAGCTTTCCATAGCTCCCGAAACGACTTGTCGGCCACCTTTAGGCTCTCGCGGCGCTTGCGCCAGCCGGCCTGGTCGAGCAGGTAGCCGAGGCTGAAATCTTTGAGGCGGCCGGGCAGCACGTCGAGCGCCCAGCGGTGGCGCATGCTCCAGCGCCACAGGCCGATGGCTACCTTTTCGACGGTTGCGTTGTGGCCCTCGCGCACGCTTTCCTGGCGATTGAGTAGCAGTAAGTTGTGCAGGTTGATACGCACCGGGCACACGCTGGTGCAGGCCCCGCACAGGCTGCTGGCAAAGCTCAGGTGCTGGTGCTCCTTGAGGCCGCTCAGGTGCGGGCTGATAACCGAGCCAATCGGCCCCGAATATGTCGTTTCGTAGGTGTGGCCGCCGATGTTTTTGTATACCGGGCACACGTTGAGGCACGCGCCGCAGCGGATGCAGCGCAGCGCCTCGCGGCGGTCGGGGCGGGCAAGCAGGTTGGTGCGGCCGTTGTCGAGCAGGATGACGACCATCTCCTCCGGCCCGTCGGGCTCGCCGGCCTGGCGTGGGCCGAAATACACGGTATTATACACCGTTACCTGCTGGCCGGTGCCGCTGGTGCTGAGCAGCGGCCAGAATAAATCGAGGTCGGTGAGCTGCGGAATGAGCTTTTCGATGCCCACCACCGCGATGTGCAGCTTGGGGAAGGTGGCCGACAGGCGGGCGTTACCCTCGTTTTCGGTCACGGCCACGCCGCCTTCCTTCGCGATGAGAAAGTTGCCGCCCGTGATGCCCACCTCGGCCGCCGTGTACTTGTCGCGCAGCAGGTGCCGGGCAGTGAGCACGAGCTGCTGGGCATCGTCGGTATGCGCTATGCCGAGGTGCTTCACGAAAATGTTGGCAATATCGGCTTTGCTCAGGTGCATGGCCGGCGTCACGATGTGGTAGGGCCGCTCGCCGTTGAGCTGCACGATGTACTCGCCCAGGTCGGTTTCGACCGATTCTATCCCTCTGCCCTGCAAGTATTTGTTGACGTGGATTTCCTCGGTCGTCATGCTCTTGGCCTTCACCACCGTGCGCGTGTTGCGCGCGGCGGTGAGGCGGCCGATTTCGTCCAGCGCTTCTTGGGCGTCGCTGGCCCACACCACGCGCCCGCCGCGGGCCGTGAAGGCGGCCTCGAACTGCAAGAGGTACTCGTCGAGCTTTTCGAGCACGCCGGCCTTGAGGTAGGCGGCGCGGGCGCGGGCCAGCTCGTGGTCGGTGTAGAGCTGTAGGCCGGTTTTAACCGCGGCGTCGTACTTGCCGATGTTGAAGCGGATTTTGCGGCGGTGCTCGAGGTCGAAGGACTTGGCTTCGGCGTCGGTTTGGAAGGCGGTAGACTTTAACATTTCGCGCAGGGTTTCGCAGTGTTAAAACGCAGTGTTTCGGGGTGTTTGCTCAGCACTGCGGAACACGGCGCTTTAACACTGCGAAATTCTGCGCGAAATTAAATTTACGGCTTATTCGAATCCACCACCGGCCGCTCGTCGCGGTTCGCCAGTTCCCAGGCGGTGTAGAACACGAGCCGCGCCCGCGCCTCCATCTTGCCAAACTCGATTTTATCGACCTCGTCGCTGGCTTCGTGGTAGTCGGCATGAACCCCATTAAAGAAGAAAGCCACCGGGATTTTGTGCACCGCGAAGTTGTAGTGGTCCGAGCGGTAGTAGAAGCGGTTGGGGTCGTTGGGGTCGTTGAAGCGGTAGTCGAGTGCCAGGTTGCCATGCTGCTGATTGGCCCGCTCCAGCACCGCGTGCAGCTGCGACGACAGCTTGTCCGAGCCGATAACGTACACGTAATCCGGCTTGCCCTCGTGGGCCGCGTCGGTGCGGCCTATCATGTCGATGTTGAGGTCGGTGATGGTATTGGCGAGCGGAAAAACCGGGTGGTCGGTGTAGTACTGCGAGCCCAAAAGGCCCTTTTCCTCGCCCGTATTGGCCAGAAACAAAATGCTGCGGCGCGGCCCGTGCCCGGCGTGCGCGGCCTTGGCGAAGGCCTCCGCGATGGCCAGCATCCCGGTCGTGCCCGAGCCATCGTCGTCGGCCCCGTTGTAGACCTCGCCGCCGATGATGCCCAGGTGGTCGTAGTGCGCCGATACCACCAAGATTTCGTCCTTCTTATCAGTGCCCGGCAAAAAACCCAGCACGTTTTCGGTGCCCACCGCCGAGCGCTCCTGCGGGGCTGAGATAGTGAAGCGCACTGGCTTGAATTTATTGGCTACCGGCGCTTTGGCCGCGCCGGCTTCTTTCTCATACGCGGCCACGGCGGCGGCCGAAGTGCCCAGCATCTTATCGGCCAAGGCCGGCGATACGAAGAACGACGGGGCCCGCCCGCCGCTCGCCTCGGCCGGCGCGATGATGGGCTGCATCACGCGGGGTGCGAGGCGGCCCATGAGCTTGGCGAAGTTGGAGTTGGGCGAGTAATCCACGAAAAACACGCTGCGGGCGCCTTTTTGGGCCGCCAGCGCGGCTTTGGCCCGAAAGTCCACGCCCCACTTGGTGGCGTTGCCTTCGGGGCTGAGCACGGGGCTGCCTTCCGGGGTATGCGGCTCGCCGAGCAGGATTAGCAGGTCCTTGCCTTTTACGTCAACACCTTTATAATCAGAATACGCGCCCTGCTCGATGCCGTAGCCCACAAACACCGGCTGCACCGCCGTGGCCGCCTGAAAAGGCGAGCGCCCGAAGGCGTAGAAATCCTCCAGCCACTTGTAGCTTTTGCCGCCCACCGTGAGCGTGCCGCCCGGCTGCCAGGCGCTACGCTCCAGGCTGAACGGCTGTAAGTAAGGGTTTTCCTTATTGGAAGTTACCGGCGCAACCAGGCTGTCGAGCTTGAACTGCTGGCTGATGTAGGCGGCGGCCATTTTCTGGCCCTTGGTGCCAGTTTCGCGGCCCTCGTACTCGTCGGAGGCCAGGATGGTGAGGTCGCGCCGCAGCTTGTCCTGCGTGATGTAGCGCTCGGCGTAGAGCGTGGCGTAGTCGGCAGTGGCCGGCGCGGCCACTTTCAGCGGCTTGGCCGGGGCGGCGGCCGGCGGCACGTTTTTGAGCTTAGTCTTGATTTTGGCCGGGCGCTGGGCCAGGGCGGTGGCCGGCAGGGCCAGGCCGGCGAGTAGCAGCAGGGAGTATTTCATAAAGAATGTAGGGTAAGCTTTAGCTTGCCAGCGGAAGGGTAGAGGAGCGTGGAAACGGCAAGCTAAAGCTTACCCTACACGCGTTATCAGCACGGTAGCGTAGGCGGCCACGCCCTCCTGCCGGCCCACGAAGCCCAGCTTTTCGGTGGTAGTGGCCTTAATCGAAATGTCGTCCGCGTCCACGCCCATCACCTCGGCTAGCGTGCGCTGCATGGCCGGGATGTGCGGGTTCACCTTGGGCCGCTCCAGGCAGATGGTCGAGTCGATGTTACCGACTTCGTAGCCTTTTTCGCGCAGAATGCGCATGACCTCGGCCAGCAGCTTTTTGCTGTCGATGCCCTTGTACTGCGCGTCGGTGTCGGGGAAGTGGAAGCCGATGTCGCGCAGGTTGGCCGCGCCCAGCAGCGCGTCGCAAATGACGTGGATGAGCACGTCGGCATCGGAGTGGCCGAGCGCGCCGTGGGTGTGCGGCACCTCGATGCCGCCGAGCCAGAAGGGCAGGCCCTCTCGGAGTTGGTGAACGTCGTAGCCGAAGCCAACGCGGATTTTCATGGAAGCGGAGTGAAAAGACGAAAACGCAAAGGTATTGGCTTGCGCGCTGGCTGGCCGTGCTGGCGCTAGCACTAAAAAAGTGGCACCAAAATACTAAAATATTCAGCCAATATTATTAGCTTTGCAACGCTAATGAAAGTAGTTGGGCTGTGGAAGATTGCCGGGCCGGGTGAAAAATAACGGGTAAGGGGTAAAGTAAAAAGTTGGGTGCCGCGTCAAGTGGGCGGTGGGTGCTGAATGAGCTGCCAGAAAAGAAACTTTGGAAACTATAAACTCGATAATAGTTTCCATCGTATCTTTGCCGCGTCAAACATGGAAAATAAAGACCGAATCCTGACCCGCGCCGGCGCGCTGTTTTTGCGCAACGGCATCAAGAGTGTGAGCATGGACGACATCGCCACTGACCTGGGGATGTCAAAGAAAACATTGTATAAAACCTTCGCCAGCAAGGACGAAATAGTGCTGGCCGTGATGACGACGCACCTCGGCCAGGCGCAGGGCGAGTGCACCCGCGTGGCGGGCACCGCCGCCAACGCTGTGGAGGAGATGCTCAACATCTCGGCCTGGGCCGACAAAGAGTTCAGCAACGTGCACCCCAGCATTTTCTACGACCTCAAAAAATACCATCCCGACTCTTGGGCGCTGTTTACGGCGCACAAAAACTCCTTTATTCTCAACCAGATAATTGCCAACCTGCGCCGTGGCGTGGCCGAAGGGCTGTTTCGGGCCGACCTCGACGTGGAGGTGCTGGCCCGCCTCAACCTGGCCCAGATAGAGCTGGCCTTTGACCCCGACCGCTACCCGCCCGCCCAGTTTAGCCCGGTGCGGGTGAACAAGGTGTTTGACGAGCACTTTCTGCTGGGCGTAGCCACGCTCAAGGGCCACCGGCTATTCAACAAGTATCAACACATTACGGAAGAGGAATAGGGCGCTTTCGCCCATGCTTTTTTACCCGAACGCTTCTGTCTTTCACCTTTTTATGAAGAACGCATTAACCAAGGCGCTGCTGGCGGGCCTGGCCCTCGGGGTGGGCGCCCCCGCCCTGGCCCAGGCCCCCGCTACCCTGGCCAGCCCGGCGGGCCAAGGGCCGATGGCCCTGAGCCTGAGCCAGGCCGTGCGCTACGCCGTGACCAACAAGCCCAGCCTGCTGGCTACCCGCCTGGCCGAGCAAACCGCCAAAGCCAAAGTAGGCGAAGTAAAAAGCCAGGGCCTGCCGCAGGTGAACGTGGCCGCCAACCTGGCCGACAACTTCAAGCTGCAAAAGTCGCTGCTCGACGCGGGGGCCTTTTCGGGGCCGACGCTGAGCGGTACTACCCTCACGCAGCGCGACATCGCGGCGGCGGCGGCGGGCCAGAGCGTGACGCTGAGCCCGGCCTACGCGGCCCCGGTGGCGCTGCCGCCCCAGGCCATTGCCTTCGGCCTGCAATACGCGGGCAACACGAGCGCCTCGTTTTCGCAGATGCTCTTTGATGGCTCGTACCTGGTGGGCCTGAAGGCCGCGAAGGTGTACGAAGACCTGGCCAAAAAGCAGACCCAGCAGGCCGAAATCGACGTGATTGAGCAGGTGAGTAAGGCGTATTACAGCACGCTGGTGGCCCGCGCGCGCCTCGCGCTGCTGGCGCGCAACGTGCAGCGCCTCGACACGCTACTCTTCCAAACCAGCCAGACCTTTAAGGCGGGTTTTGCCGAAAAGCTCGACGTGGACCGCCTGCGTGTGCAGCGCAACAACCTGGCCGTGGAGCAGCAGAAAGCCCAGCGCCTCACCGAGTTGAGCGTGGCGCTACTTAAATTCCAGATGGGGTTGCCGCAGGCGCAGCCGGTGCAGCTCACCGACTCGCTCGGCGCGGCCGTGGTCGATGCCGGCGCGCTGCGCCAGCGCCTGGGCGTGGCCAACTTTAGCACTGGTGGCGGCGACCCGAGCCTCGGCGCGGTGCCCACCATAGCGCCGCCCACCGTGGGCCAGGCCCCCACCAGCGCGCCCGTGGCCAACAACAACGGCCAGCCCACGCAGGCCCAGGCGGCCTTCAATTACAACAACCGCATCGAGTTTTCGACCCTCGAAACCCAGCAGGCGCTGGCCGGCCTCGACCTGGCCAACCGCCAGCGCGGCGCCTACCCGCGCCTGAGCCTCACGGCCGCCTACGGCTTCACGGGCTCGGCCAATGCGGTGAAGGATTTGTTTGCCTTCCGCGGGCCGGACTCGCGCAATGCCAACGGCTTTGCCAACCAAAACTGGTTCGGCTTCGGCAACGTGGGCCTGGCCCTGAACGTGCCGGTGTTCGACGGCTTCCGCCGCAAGTACCAGGTGCAGCAGGCGCGCTTGCAGCAAAAGACGATTGAGCACGGGTTTGAGACGCTGCGCCAAAGCATTGACTTGCAGGATGCCCAGAGCCGCGCCACGCTCATCAACGCCCTCGACGTGCTCGACAACCAGCAGGCCAACCTGACCTTGGCCGCCGACGTGGCCCGCGTGTCGAAAATCAAGTTTCAGGCCGGCGTGGGCTCCAACGTGGAGCTGATAACGGCCGAAACCGACCTGC